>NZ_KV796768.1:0-440 GCF_001809235.1 Corynebacterium sp. HMSC072A04
CGTGTCCAAAAACTCCATAGACATCACACTCTTAGCTCTGGGGTGCCGGTCTTTTTGTGTTTTAGAAGCTGGCCCGGCCTCTATCAACATCTCTTTGGAAATCCAGCGCGGCCTGGCGCGCCTCGGGGTCGTGGTCTTCCGTACGTTTGTGAATCCGTCGGTTCATCATGCCTGCTGGGATGGCAATGAGAAGGATGGCCGCGACGGCAACGATGACGAAAGTGGACATGGGGTCTCCTAGAGCACTTCAGGGGTTAAAACTTTGACTGGACAGGGGGGATGTATTCTGGCTCTCTATAGATCAATACTATGAAGTGTAACACATATAAAATGTTGAGGTTGATGAATAGTCTTTCTTTTAAAGCTACGTTCTCGCTCGTCTTCGCAGCCGCTGTCGTTTCCGGGTTAGGGGCTCTTCCGGTTTTGGAGTGCGTAGCGGG
>NZ_KV796769.1:0-1830 GCF_001809235.1 Corynebacterium sp. HMSC072A04
GGAACAACCAGCTTCTCCTCGTACGCAGGCGTGTACTCGTCTGCGTCCTTGGTCACCAGGACGGACCATGCGGAAACGTCGTTACCACCCGAAACGAGGACTACGTTGAAGATATCGCCCTTCTTAGCATCCTCAGGGATGTCGAAGGTGCACTCTGCAACCTGAGCCTTGATACCCTTGGACTGGTCAAGTTCGCAAGTCTTGAGAACGTTACCCTTCGAGTCACGCCACTCAACCTTGGAAGGCAGGGTCGACAGGTCGCCGTTGAACTCTGGGGTCACGGTGGTGCCCGGGGCAGCCGGCTTATCGGTGGCGTTGTAGTCAGCCGTGATCGACACTGGGGTGAACGGCATGACTGCGTAGTTGACGTTGTACAGCGAGTTTAGGTTCTGGAACGGAACGCCGTTGAAATCAATCGGCAGCTGGTTCTCACCAGGCACTGCCGATGCGCGGAAGTTGCCGCCGTCGTCGAAGCGCTGGAAAACCGGGGTATGGAAACCAGTGTAGCCGTTCTGAACGACACCGTCCTTGTTCTCAACCCACACGAACACGTGGTTCGGGTTGAGGATGTCTTCGCGCTTCTGACCCTTTTCGTACTCACCGAAGCGCAGGGTGTAGTTACCCTTGTTATCGGTCTTACCGTAGACGGTCTTGAGGATGTACTCGGGGTGGTCCTCGAGCATCTTCTTGGTCTCTGCGGTCAGCTTTTCAGGGTCGTTCTTGTACTGCTCGTGCAGTTTCTTGTTGGCTGCAGCGCCGTCCTTGGTAAGGGTCGATGCGTACACGGTGTAACCGTCAGCTGCCTCGTCAGCACTGTTCATCGATGGACCGGTAGCAACAATGCCCTTGTCCGGACCACCGGTCTCAAGCCAAACGCGGCCCGAGATGGTGTTAGGAACCTTAGTCTGGGTCGCGGCCAGCTTGATTGGGCCCTCTGGATCCTCAACGAGCTTGTCACCCTTGGCAGCCATCCAGCTGTCCTCGTGGTTTGGTGGAACTTCCTGATAGAAGGCCGCCGTCAGCTGAATGTTTCCGTCAGCAGCGGCAAAGGAACCAAGAGGACCCTCAACTAGGCCGTTGAAGGAACCAGGCACGAATCCGTTAGCCTGACGGAACATGACAACCTTGTTGCCACGGTCATTCGTATACGGCTCAACCCAGATGCGGTGCTTCTGGTCAGTACGTGCCGCCCAAGTGTGCTCGCGACCCAGCTTGTCTGTCCAGGTGATGCCCTTTTTGCCCGTACCGAAGGCGTAGGTGCCCCGGCCACCGTTACCGCCGACAACATCGGGGAGGGTGTGCGTCTTCGCGCTGAAGATCGGCGAGTAGGAACCGTCCTTATCACGGAACTGCGCGTAGACCGTGACACCATCCATTGGGATGTTGCCGTTGTCGATCGTGGAGCCAGGGTTGCCCTTGGGGCCGGTCAGATACACGTGACCCGAAATCAGGCCCTTACCAACGCCCTGCGCGTCGGTCAGGTTAGCAGCCTTGGTGACACGACCGCTAGCGATCATGTCGGCATCAATAATCTGATCCTGAGAAGTCGGGGCAGCTGCGTCCAAACCTTCTTGAGCGAAGGCAGCCGGAGCAGCAGTTGGGTTAACAACTGGCTGCACAAACGGGCCCACCATGGCAACAGAAAGAGCGGCGGCTGCGATCGTCGTACCGCGGCGACGGGCAGAACCGTTGAATTTCTTCACATTCATGAAGAATCCTTTCATGAGAACAATTAAGAAACCGGTCAACAGCCCGCCCTCGGTCAGATTCCGAAGCTACTTAGGCGTTCCTGAAGGCAGACTGGACTCAAGCTGAGACCCTACCCCCCCC
>NZ_KV796769.1:1930-103077 GCF_001809235.1 Corynebacterium sp. HMSC072A04
CCCCCCCCGCCACTTCCCGCAAGAGCAAAATTCGGAAGCGGTTAACGGTGTACTCGCACGTCATAGCCGGTTTAATCAACATAAATTCCTAAAACTGCTGGCCGCAGGTAACTCCAATGTTTATACCGCTCACAGGTTGGCGTGCTTTCGTAATTTAAGTCTCATGCAAATTACCCCCGCTACACCCCTATCCATGGGGTGTAGCGGGGGTAACGAGAAGCTAAAACTATCGCCCATTCACGGCGTGTCTTACACAGACTTGATTTTCGGAGGTGTATCACTCTCCCACCCGTGGACATGGCGTCGAAGCACCGCCCGCACCGCCTTTGCGATGAAATAGGCCAGCGGCACCACAACGACCAAGGTGACCAGGAGCCTAATAAGCGTCCAGCCGAACTGGGTTGCAAGATGCTCCACATCAAAACCACCGGCGATAATGCCCACAAGTCCGCTAACCACTACCGCAGCAAAACCGGCGAGGCTCCCGCTAAGAAAATCAAAGCGGGCGTACTTGCAGCCGAAGAAAACGGCTTCTATGACCGCACCAATGATTACTACCTCCACTACGGCTCTGGGGCCTACGACGCCATTGAATGCATAACCCAGCATGACCGACATGACATAACCCACAAATGCGGCCAGTGGTTTCTGGACAGTTAAGGCCGCACATAGCCCGGCCAAGGGGAAGAGCGCTGCCGTCCCGGAAAGCAGCGGTAGCAACACATGCGTTGGGAGAGGCTCATCTTCCCCCATGACGAGGCGATTAATAAACGCTCCCCTTCCCCACAATAGGAGCGCGCCAGCAATGACATAGCCGGCAACAATAAGAGCATCAACGCCCGTCCACGCGCGTGGTTTCGGGGCAGGCTTTTCGAATCCGGTGTTCGGAAATGTCATCGGTCGGCACCTTCCTGAGCACGAGCACTGGGGTTTGTGCCCTTGGTGACGCTATTGTAAGAGAACCCAAAGTTTCTCGCAGAGCGGAGTTCCGGGCGGTGCTGCCGATAGAAAAAGACCCGCACCTCCTCCCCACCAGTGTCTGGCGGGTGAAGTGCGGGTCTGTGGTTTCCCTCGGTGTCGAAGGACTAAAGGACTAGGTCGTTGAAGGACCAGGTCCTAGAAGGTGTAGTCCTCCTCCAGCGGGACGGAAGCACCGGTGAACTCACCGAAGCCATCGTCGCCGTAGATGGAATCACCGTAGGTCGGGATGGAGTACGCAGCGTTGCGTGCGGCCTCAGTCGGCTTCACGCTGATGTTGCGGTAGCGGGAAATACCCGTACCAGCCGGAATCAGCTTACCGATGATGACGTTCTCCTTGAGACCAATGAGCTGATCCGAGCGCTTGTTGATGGCGGCGTCGGTAAGCACACGCGTGGTCTCCTGGAAGGACGCGGCAGACAGCCAGGACTCCGTAGCCAGCGAGGCCTTGGTAATACCCATGATCTCACTGCGCAGCTGTGCCGGCTGGCCGCCCTCAGCGACCTGAGCGGCGTTGACCTGCTTGGCCTCAGAAAGGTCAACCAGGGTACCCGGCAGGAACTCGGTGGAACCGGCCTCAATGACCGTACCGCGACGCAGCATCTGACGGATGATGATCTCGATGTGCTTGTCGTGGATGGCCACACCCTGTGCACGGTAGACAGCCTGAACCTCGTCGATGAGGTGCTTCTCCACGCCGCGGCGGCCGAGAACCTCCAGCACGTCGTGCGGGTCAGCCGCACCACGCATGAGGCGGTCACCGGTGCTGACGTGGTCACCGTCGCGCAGGGAGCGCTCGATCATGGCGTCCGGATTGGACTCCATCGGGCGGCGAACCTGAGCCAAGCCCTGGCGCTTCGACAGCTTCTCGTAGACCACGTTGTCGGAACCGTCATCCGGGGTGATGGTCAGGGTCCAGAAGTTGCCCTCATCGGACAGGGACACGGTGCCGTCGACGGAAGCGATAGGAGCACGGTTCTTCGGGTTACGGGCCTCAAAGAGCTCCTGAACACGCGGCAGACCACCGGTAATATCGCCACCGACACCACCCTGGTGGAAGGTACGCATGGTCAGCTGGGTACCCGGCTCACCAATGGACTGCGCGGCCACGATGCCGACTGCCTCGCCGATATCGACCAGCTTGCCGGAGGCCATGGACTTGCCGTAGCACTTCGCACAAACACCAGCCGGGGTCTGGCAGGTCAGCACGGAGCGAACCTTGATCTCCAGAACGCCAGCGGCGACGATCTTGCGGCTGAGCTCCTCGGTCAGGTCAGCGCCTGCCTCGGCAATAACCTCGCCGTTTTCATCCTTGACATCGTTAGCCACGACGCGGCCGGATGCGGAGGTCTCCCACAGCTCGTGCAGGTCGTAGGAGCCTTCGGCAACCTCGACGCCGATCGGGACGCGCACGCCCTGACGGGTGCCACAGTCTTCCTCGCGGACGATGACATCCTGCGCCACGTCCACCAGACGACGGGTGAGGTAACCGGAGTCAGCGGTACGCAGAGCGGTATCCGCCAGGCCCTTACGGGAGCCGTGCGAGTTGTTGAAGTACTCCAGAACCGACAGGCCCTCGCGGAAGGAGGTCTTAATCGGACGGGTGATGTAGTCACCCTTGGAGTTCACAACCATGCCCTTCATGCCGGCCAGGGTCCAGATCTGACGCATGTTACCGGCAGCACCGGACTTCACGATCATCGGAATCGGGTTGTCGTCGGGGTACATCTCCTCGACGGCGTTACCCACGGTGTCCGTGGCATCCTTCCACAGCTCCACCAGGCGGTCGTAGCGCTCGCGCTCGGTCAGGGCACCCTGCTCCCAGTACTTGCGCTCAATGCGCTCTGCTTCCTTCTCATAAGACTCGAGAACCTCGGTCTTGTTCGGCAGAACCAGAACGTCGTGCATGGTGATGGTCACGCCGGAACGGGTGGACCAGTAGAAGCCCGCGTCCTTCATCTTGTCCAGAACCTGGGCAACGGTGATCATCGGGTACTTCGCGGCGAGGTCATTAATGACGTCACCCAGCAGCATCTTGTTGCCGGCGCCGCCCTTACGGACCATGACGCCCTCAAGGTACGGGTAGTTCCACGGCAGCAGGTCATTGAACATGATGCGGCCCAGGGTGGTCTCAGCGAGCCAAGCCTGGCCCTTCTGCCAACCATCCGGGAACTGCTCAGCCTCAATGTCTGACGGCGGACGTAGGTGGGAGATGCGCACCTTGATCGGGGCCTGCAGGCCCAGAACGCCGCGGTCACGAGCCATGATGGCCTCCGCGTAGGAGGAGTACACGCCCTGGGCCGGTCCGTTTTCGTCTGCGGGAGCGTAAGCTCCCGCGCCACCGATCTCGTCCTCGGCCTTGTCCATGGTGAGGTAGTACAGGCCGGTAACCATATCCAGGCGCGGCATAGCCAGCGGCTTACCGGAAGCCGGGGACAGAATGTTGTTGGAGGCCAGCATCAGCACGCGTGCCTCAGCCTGCGCCTCGGCGGACAGCGGCAGGTGGACTGCCATCTGGTCACCGTCGAAGTCAGCGTTGAAGGCCTCACAAGCCAGCGGGTGCAGCTGGATGGCCTTACCTTCGACCAGCTTCGGCTCGAAGGCCTGGATACCCAGGCGGTGCAGGGTCGGTGCACGGTTCAGCATCACCGGGTGCTCGGAAATGGCCTCTTCGAGGACGTCCCACACCTCAGGGCGCTGGCGCTCCACCATGCGCTTAGCGGACTTGATGTTCTGTGCGTAGTCGTTCTCCACCAGGCGCTTCATGACGAAGGGCTTGAACAGCTCCAGAGCCATGAGCTTCGGCAGACCACACTCGTGCAGCTTGAGCTGCGGACCAACGATAATCACGGAACGACCGGAGTAGTCCACGCGCTTACCCAGCAGGTTCTGGCGGAAGCGGCCCTGCTTACCCTTGAGCAAGTCAGACAGGGACTTCAGCGGGCGGTTACCCGGGCCAGTGACCGGACGGCCGCGGCGGCCGTTGTCGAAGAGCGCGTCAACGGACTCCTGCAGCATGCGCTTCTCGTTGTTCACGATGATCTCGGGAGCGCCGAGGTCGATCATGCGCTTGAGGCGGTTGTTGCGGTTGATCACGCGACGGTAGAGGTCGTTGAGGTCGGAGGTCGCGAAGCGGCCACCGTCCAGCTGCACCATCGGGCGCAGCTCCGGCGGGATCACCGGGATAGCGTCGAGCACCATGCCGGCCGGGTCGTTGCCCGAGCGCAGGAAGGCTGCAACAACCTTCAGGCGCTTGAGGGCGCGCATCTTCTTCTGGCCCTTGCCGTTGTTGATGATTTCCTTGAGCTCCTCGGCCTCAGCCTCGAGGTCGAAGTTACGGATGAGGGTCTGGATAGCCTCTGCACCCATGCCGCCGGTGAAGTAATCCTCGTAGCGGTCAACCAGCTCTTCGTAGATGGTCTCATCGATGATCATCTGCTTCGGAGCCAGCTTGATGAAGGTGTTCCAGATCTCGTCGAGGCGAGCAACCTCGCGCTCACCGCGCTCGCGGATGTGCTGCATTTCCTTATCGGCAGCGTTCTGGACCTTGCGGCGGGCGTCGGCCTTTGCACCGGCGGCCTCCAGCTCGGCCAGATCCTGCTCGAGCTTGGCAGCGCGCTCAGCGATCTCTGCCTCGACGTCATCCTCGACGTCCTTCTTCTCCAGCAGCATCTCTGCTTCCAGAGTGGACTGGTCATTGTGGCGAGCTTCCTCATCCACGGAGGTGATGATGTTGGCAGCGAAGTAAATGATGCGCTCAAGGTCCTTCGGAGCCAGGTCCAGCAGGTAGCCCAGGCGGGAAGGAACGCCCTTGAAGTACCAGATGTGGGTAACCGGCGCGGCCAGCTCGATGTGGCCCATGCGCTCGCGGCGAACCTTGGACTTGGTCACCTCGACGCCACAGCGCTCACAGATGATGCCCTTGTAGCGCACGCGCTTGTACTTACCGCAGGAGCACTCCCAGTCACGGGTCGGGCCGAAGATGCGCTCACAGAAGAGGCCGTCCTTCTCCGGCTTGAGGGTGCGATAGTTAATGGTTTCGGGTTTCTTGACCTCGCCCTTGGACCAGCGACGGATGTCCTCTGCGGTGGCCAGCCCGATGCGGAGCTCGTCGAAGAGATTTACGTCAAACACGTAATGTCTCCCTTTCATCCCCCGTCAGGGGGAAGTTGATGGCTTTGTATGTAGGTGGTGTTTCGTTATGCCCGCCGCCGTAGATAAGCGGCGGACCAAAAGCTAGGCGATGTCTGCGTCGGAGCGCTCGTCGCGGGACAGGTTAATGCCCAGGGACGGAGCGCCGTCCATGTCGTCTTCGTCGGAGCCAGACAGTTCCATCGGCGTGCCGTCGGTGGAGAGAACTTCCACGTTGAGGCAGAGGGACTGCAGCTCCTTGAGGAGGACCTTGAAGGACTCCGGGATACCCGGATCCGGGATGTTGTCACCCTTGACAATGGCCTCGTAGACCTTGACGCGGCCGACCACGTCATCGGACTTGATGGTCAGAAGCTCCTGCAGGGTGTAGGCAGCGCCGTATGCCTGCATTGCCCACACCTCCATCTCACCGAAGCGCTGGCCACCGAACTGTGCCTTACCACCCAGCGGCTGCTGGGTAATCATGGAGTACGGGCCGGTGGAGCGAGCGTGGATCTTCTCGTCGACGAGGTGGTGCAGCTTGAGCATGTACATGTAGCCGACGGATACCGGGTACAGGTAGGGCTCACCGGAGCGACCATCGAAGAGACGGGCCTTGCCGTGCTCATCCACCATGACGTCACCATCGCGGTTCGGCTTGGAGGAAGCCAGCAGGCGAGAAATCTCCTCGTTGGTGGCACCGTCGAAGACCGGGGTTGCGGTGAGCGACTCTGGCGGGACGTCGTACAGCTCTTCCGGCAGGGTCTTGAGCAACTCGGCGTTGGCCGGATCCTCGGTATCGATCTTCCAACCGGCGTGTGCCAGCCAGCCGAGGTGAACCTCGAGAACCTGGCCGATGTTCATACGACGCGGCACACCGTGGGTGTTAAGGATGATGTCCACCGGGGTGCCATCCTCCATGAAGGGCATATCCTCCGGCGGGAGAATCTTGCCCACAACGCCCTTGTTACCGTGGCGGCCGGCGAGCTTATCACCATCCTGGATCTTGCGCTTCTGAGCCACGTAGACGCGGATCATTTCGTTGACGCCCGGGGCCAGGTCGTCATCATCCTCGCGGGAGAAGCGGGAAACGCCGATGACCTTACCGGTCTCACCGTGCGGCACCTTCATGGAGGTATCGCGCACCTCGCGAGCCTTCTCACCGAAGATGGCGCGCAGCAGGCGCTCCTCCGGGGTCAGCTCGGTCTCACCCTTCGGGGTGACCTTACCGACGAGGATGTCGCCCGCGCGGACGTCAGCACCGATACGGACGATGCCGCGCTCGTCGAGGTCACGCAGAACGTCATCGGAGACGTTCGGGATCTCGCGGGTGATCTCCTCCGGGCCCAGCTTGGTATCGCGAGCATCGATCTCGTGCTCCTCGATGTGGATCGAGGTGAGGATGTCCTCCTCCACGATGCGCTGGTTGAGGATGATGGCGTCCTCGTAGTTGTGGCCTTCCCACGGCATGAAGGCAACCAGCAGGTTGCGGCCGAGGGACATCTCACCGTTGTGGGTACCGGGGCCGTCGGCAAGCACCTGGCCTGCCTCGACGCGCTCGCCCAGGGACACCAGCGGGGTCTGGTTGTAGTTGGTGTTCTGGTTGGTGCGCTCGAACTTGCGCAGCATGTAGGTATCGCGCTGGCCCTCGTCATCCATGATGGTGATGAGGTCCGCGGTGACGTTCTCCACCACGCCCGCCTTCGGGGTGATGATGAGGTCACCGGCATCGTAGGCAGCGCGCTGCTCCATACCGGTGCCCACGTACGGGGCCTCGGAGCGAACCAGCGGCACGGCCTGGCGCTGCATGTTCGCGCCCATGAGGGCACGGTTAGCATCGTCGTGCTCGAGGAACGGAATCATGGCGGTAGCCACGGAGACCATCTGGCGCGGGGAAACGTCGACGTAGTCAACGCCGGCAGCGTCGGTCACGCCGATATCGCCGTCCTTGAGGCGGACCTCGATGCGGTCGCCGGTCAGGGTGCCGTCGGCATCCTTCTCCACCTCGGCCTGCGCGATGGCGTAGCGATCCTCTTCATCGGCGGTGAGGTACTCCACCTGGTCGGTCACCTTGCCGTCCACAACCTTGCGGTACGGGGTCTCGATGAAGCCGAAAGCGTTCACGCGAGCGTAGGAAGCCAGCGAGCCGATCAGGCCAATGTTCGGGCCTTCCGGCGTTTCAATCGGGCACATGCGGCCGTAGTGCGAAGCGTGAACGTCTCGCACCTCAATGCCGGCGCGCTCACGGGACAGACCGCCCGGGCCCAGCGCAGACAGGCGGCGCTTGTGGGTCAGGCCGGACAGGGAGTTGTTCTGGTCCATGAACTGCGAGAGCTGGGAGGTACCGAAGAACTCGCGGATGGCAGCAGAAACCGGGCGAACGTTGATCAGGGAGGTCGGGGTAATCGACTCCGCGTCCTGGGTGGTCATGCGCTCGCGGACGACGCGCTCCATGCGGGACAGGCCCACGCGGACCTGGTTCTGGATGAGCTCGCCGACGGTGCGCAGACGACGGTTACCAAAGTGGTCGATGTCGTCGGTGTGGATGGAGATCATCTCACCGTTCGGGGCCTTCATCTCACGCTCGCCGGCGTGCAGGCGCACGAGGTACTCGAGGGTGACGGCAATGTCTTCCTCGGTCAGGGTCATCAGACCATCGTGGTCTCCGCCTAGGCCGAGCTTGCGGTTGACCTTGTAGCGGCCCACCTTGGCCAGGTCATAGCGCTTGGCGCGGAAGAAGGAGTTATCCAGCAGTGCCTGCGCGAGGTCGCGCGTGGGCTGCTCGCCCGGGCGCTGCTTGCGGTAGATCTCCAGCAGAGCCTCATCGGTGTTGGCCACGCCATCGGACTCGAGCGTGGACATCATGAGCTCGGAGAAGCCGAAGCGCTCCTTGATCTGCTCCTCGGACCAACCCAGGGCCTTGAGCAGCACGGTCACCGGCTGGCGGCGCTTGCGGTCGATGCGCACGCCGACGGTGTCGCGCTTGTCGACGTCAAACTCGAGCCACGCACCGCGGGAAGGAATGACCTTCACGGAGTGCAGCGGGCGCTCGGTGGACTTGTCGATGGTCTGGTCGAAGTACACACCCGGGGAACGCACGAGCTGCGAGACGATAACGCGCTCGGTGCCGTTGACGATGAAGGTGCCCTTCTCAGTCATCATCGGGAAATCACCGATGAAGACGGTCTGGGACTTAATCTCCTGGGTGTCGTTGTTGATGAATTCTGCGGTGACGTACAGTGGCGCCGAGTAGTTGATGTCCTTCTCTTTGCACTCGTCCACGGTGTTCTTCACCGGCTCGAAGCGAGGCTCCGACAGGGACAGGGACATGTTGCCCGAGTAGTCCTGGATCGGAGAAAGCTCCTCGAGGATATCCTCAAGGCCGCTCGTCACGCGTGCGTCTTCGCCGCGCTCTGCCTGCTCGCGCTCGCGCCACTCGGGGGTGCCGATGAGCCACGCGTAAGAATCGAGTTGTAGATCGAGGAGGCCCGGGACGGCGATAGGCTCGCTGATTTTAGCGAAGGAGTATCGCTTCGGGGCTCCAGGGATGTTGGCCACTGACTTGGTCTGGCGGGAGACTGCCAAGATGGGTCCTTCCAGTACCTCTGGCGGATTGCCTCCCCACCCTGGCCGGTGAGGTGCAAAACCGCTGGTAGATTTAGCATTCGGTCTGCTGTGGAATGACTGGGTTTAGAATGCACAAAATCACCTTGTCAAGTCGGTTTTACCATCACCGCTCGAAAGGCTAAATGTGCACTAAAGATCCAGATTCCAGCGCAACGAAATAGCCTATAGCATAATGGCGGCCTTGTAAAGGCGAAACGCGCCGCCGGCGTGTCGCTTCGGAGATCCGCACGCGCGGGCCTCTAGCACGCGCGGCTAGCGGGAGTGGCGGCTAGTGGGACGTCGGAAAGCGCCTAGCGCCCCGAGCAGCACCAGAACGGCACCAATGCCGAGGCCACCCCAGCGCACCCACTGCCCCACAGCACTCCGCGGGAAGCGCTCGGCCTGCTGGAGCAGCTCCGCGCGGGATTCTTCATCAGTCGCACCGTTGAAGGCGAACTGGACCTCGCGCTCGTTGCCCTCGCGGTCAGCCCAGTAGTCCCGCACATCAATGTCCATGCCCACGACGAGTCCGGTGGCCTGGTCCACAAAGAGGTCCCGGGTTGCGGTATGGAAGAGGTAGCCCTGCTCGGTAGAGCCATCCTCGTTGCTCAACGTGGTGGTCGTGGTACCGGCGTAGAGGGTAGCCACGTTGGTGGGCTCAATCTCCTGGCGGTAGCGGTAGACCGTGCGGCCGTCGATGTCGAGGGATTCTTCGAAGACGGCGTCGGCCGCCTTGCGCAGCACCGGGTCAAAGACCGGGTAGGTAGTCTGCTCGGCATCGGCGGGCAGCTTCAGCCAGTAGCCCTCGACCGGGACCTCCGCCGTCGGTGAGCCCATGGTGTGGGAGAGCGCTGCCGGGCCCGTGGCCTCACCGCTGAGGCGATCGACGGGATAGTTCCACACGCGGGCAAAGCTTAGGTCCTCCACGTTGCCCGTGCCGCCGCGGATGGCGGATTCACCGACTCGCAGAGTCGCGGTGTCCTTGCCTGCTGGGTCCTGGATATCCATGTTGAGCTGATAGGTCATCGGCCCCTCGTACTGCGTAACGCCCTCAGCGGACAGCGCCTGCGCGGTAGCATTCTCATCCTGCATCGTCCACGTAGTGTCCTCGATATCCAACGGCAGGCGCGGACTAAAGCTCAAGAAGCTCGACGCCGTCAGGCCGGCCGCGATCAGCGCAACGCCGAGGCCGAGCAGGAGGACGGAGAAGATGCGGGACTTGGGCAGCATGGTGGCTTATCCTACCGATTCGTTTGCTCAAAACACATTTCCCCGGAGGGTGCGTTTCACATTTACGCGGCATTGACGGGGGGCTAGAGGAGTGTTAAATAACCTAAACTAAGTGCTCCAGCTCACATTCAAGATCGCATCATGGGATTGGCAGTAATCAATGAAGAATGACCCCCAACGCAAGAACAGAGACTGCGGCCTCTACCTATGGTCAGACCTCGTGGCTCAGATAGCCGGGGTAGGAGCCGGGCTTGCTATTCCGGTGGTCACTCTACGCTTGAGCGATAGCCTTACCCTTGCCGGCCTGTATGGAACCATCACCGGAATAGCTGCACTGGCAGGCGGCATCATCGGCGGTTCTCTTGCGGATATGTGGCGCCGCAAGCCACTCATCATTGTGACCAACGCGCTGGCTGGGGTACTCAACCTCGCGTTAGCGGGCCTCATTCTATCCGGAAGCTTCTCCCCCATCGTCTTCGGTGCGCTACTCGGGAGCATGATGCTCTTTTACCGAATAGGCCAAGCTTGCTCCGACCCTTGCCTGCCCCAGCTCGTTGAAGAAGAACAGCTCGCCGCCAAACAAGGGCTCATCCAAGCACGTCTGCAATTTGCGGGACTCATCGGCCCCACTGTGGGCGGCGCACTTCTAGAAGTCAATGTGGCTCTGCCCTTCGTGTTTGTCGGTCTGGCAAATTTCCTCACCATCGTCTTCTTCCTCTTCATCAGGGCTAACCTAGACCCCGCAAAGAAGGCAGAGAACAAGCTCCTACGCACAACCAAGGAAGGCTTAGCCATCGTGGCTCGCTCGCCCCTACTTCGCGGGCTCATTGCCATGCAAACACTGTCGAACTGTGCAATTAACGGCTCACTGTTCATGGCCGTCCTCATACTGGAGGAGGGGAACAACCCTGGATGGGTAACGGGACTAGCCCGCACGTCCATCGGCCTCATCGGGATTGTGGGTGCTTTGTCGACGGGTTGGATGCAAAAGAAGTTTTCCTTCGCAGCCCTTCAGGTAGGCACATGTGCCTGGGGTGCTGCATCAATCGCATGTGGTGCCCTGCTCAGCCCCAGCCTGTTGATGATCATCCCGCTAGGACTGTCCGTTCTTACAGCCCCAGCCGCCGGCGCGGTAACCTATGCCGCACTCCACAGGCTTATGGCCGAAGAAACATTTGGCCGAGTCACCAATATCCAAATGAGCACCGTCGTTTCACTCTCTAGTGTGTGGTCGACCCCTCTGGCCGCAATATCTCATCGCTGGACCTTGACCACTGGTTTGTGGGCAAATGCGCTCGCCGGGCTCCTCGCAATCGGGCCCGCCCTCATCTTTGTGCGCAGAGCCGATCGCGCCCTTGCGCAAGCAGACGCGAAGGAGAAAGAGGACTCCCCTAGCCACTCATAAGCGTAAGTCAACTGTTTCTATGAGTGAGAGTCGGCTTCTTCTTTGTGATTCCACGGAACGATAGCGCTGACATCCGTGATCTGGCGAGCTTTCCACAGATCGTATTCCTCTTGGAGTCCGAGCCAGAACTCCGCGGAGTTCCCAAAGTAGGCCGACAAACGCAAAGCCATATCGGCACTGATACCGAGCGTACCGCGGGTAATTTTGGAGACTTGAGAGCGGGTAGTGCCAATGTCGTTGGCCAGGCGATACTGGGTAATACCACAGGGTTTGAGGAATTCTAGGAGAAGGATTTCTCCAGGATGCGGAACAGGAACAACATCAACATGAGTATGCGCGTCAGTGGTAGTCGATAAAGTCAACGTCAACAGCTCCTTCGGGTGTCCACTTGAATATGATGCGCCACTGCGAGTTGACGCGAATTGAGTAGTAGCCCTCTAGGTCACCCTTGAGCCGCTCCAACCGGTTTGCTGGTGGAATCCGAAGGTCCGTGACATTTACAGACCGCCCAATCATAAGTAACTTGCGGCGCACTACCGAACGCAATTCCGATGGAATATATCGCGGCGGCACACCATCCTGATGGAACCGCTCGAGACTTCTACGCCGAAATTGCACACCCCAATAGTGTCTCTTTTTGACCCTAGTGTCAAGACCTGACACGAAATGTTTAGAATCCGCTGGGCCATCGGGGTCCCGACAAAACGGGAACAACCCCGCACCGCGCAAAAAGCGGAACGGGGTTGTTGGAGCGCAGCGAGTGTACTGCGCAGGAAAGCTTTAGTAATTCAGGTGAATTACTTGAGCTCGACGGAAGCGCCAGCCTCTTCGAGCTTAGCCTTAGCAGCGTCAGCGTCGTCCTTGGAAGCACCCTCGAGGATAGCCTTCGGAGCACCCTCAACGAGCTCCTTAGCTTCCTTCAGGCCCAGGCCGGAGACGATCTCGCGGACAGCCTTAATAACGCCGATCTTCTTAGCGCCAGCGTCGGTCAGAACGACGTCGAACTCGGTCTTCTCTTCCTCAGCGGCACCGCCGGCAGCCGGGGCACCAGCAGCAACAGCAGCAACCGGAGCAGCGGCCTCAACGTCGAAGACCTCCTCGAACTCCTTGACGAACTCGGAGAGCTCGATGAGGGTCATTTCCTTGAAAGCTTCAATGAGCTCGTCCTTGGTGAGCTTAGCCATGATTGGCATCCTTTCTCATTGTTCCTAGCCGCACTAGGCAGCCAGATAAGTGTGTGTGTTTAAGTTGTGCGCCTGTAAGTGGCGTCTTAAGCTTCCGCAGCCTTCTTGTCCTGCAGGGCCGCAGCGGTGCGGACCATCTTGGTTGCAGGAGCGTTGAATACGGCGGCAGCCTTTGCCATAGAACCCTTCATGGCGCCAGCCAGCTTTGCGAGGGTGGTCTCGCGGTTGTCCAGCTTGGCGATGGCCTCAACCTGGTCGGCAGACAGAGCGTTGCCGTCCATGTAGCCACCCTTGATAACGAGTGCCTTGTTGTCATCAGCGAACTTGGTGATGACCTTCGCAGCATCCACTGCCTCGCCCTTGATAAACGCAATAGCGGTCGGGCCAGTCAGGTGCTCGTCAAGACCCTCGATGCCAGCTTCGTTGGCAGCGATCTTGAAAAGGGTGTTCTTGGCGACGGAGTACTCAACGTCAAAGCCGAGGTTGTTACGCAGCTCCTGGAGCTGACCCACGGTCAGGCCACGGTACTCGGTAAGCACGATGGAGTTTGCACCCTCGAGCTTCTCCTTCAGTGCCGCCAGGTCTGCGGTGTTCTTCGGGTTTGCCATTTTCTACTTCGCCTCCTTTCGAAACATCTCTTGTGTTTTCCGCCGGGGCCTTCCCCACTCCGCTTGCCCGATGGACAACCGAAATAACAAAAGCCCCGTGCAAGAGCACAGGGCGCGCGCGGAATTCCGCGCTTATTCGCAAAGTGTCTCCTGCGTGGGCCGCCCTCTAGGATGAGGAACCTTCGATCCGGATATCCGGATGACCGACGGTCTTCGGTGAACTTTGACTCGGCCTCAGCGGGCCGTTCAAACTTCGCTAGGTACTTTACAACCCGACCTGCCTTAACTCCAAATCGCTCCGCTGAGAGCTTTCGACGCGGGTTCCTGCATGAACGTTGTCAGTCGCTGAGCACTCCGCGCGGAACGATGACGGGGGCGTCGCTGCGTGGGTCGTCCCAGATCTCGACGTCGATGCCATAGGCTGCGGCCAGCACTTCTTTCCGCAACGCCTGGCGGGGAGTTCCCTGCGCGATGACTTCGCCGTTGTTCATGACCACCATGGTGTCGGAGTACTGGCCGGCCAACATGAGATCATGCAGCACGACGACGACCGTTTTCCCAGCGTCGGCCTGCTTGCGCACAAGCTGCAAAACGCTGATGGCATGGGCTGGATCGAGGAAGGTTGTGGGTTCGTCGAGTAGCAGCACCGGCGTGTCCTGCGCCAAGGCCAGCGCTAGCCAGACCCGCTGGCGCTGGCCGCCCGAGAGCGCCGCGATGTCACGGTCGATGAAGTCAGTAATACCAGTCTCCACGCAGGCCTGTGCGATGATGTCGCGGTCCTTCGCGGACAGGCCCCGACTACGGCCCAGGTGCGGGTAGCGCCCGCGCGCGACGAGCTCGCCCACCCGCAGCCCATCCGGTGCCATCGGCTGCTGCGGAAGAAGCGCCACGTGGGCAGCTGCTTCTTTCGGGCTCATAGCGTGCACGTCCAGCTCGCCGATGCGCACGCTCCCCTGCCGCGGGCGAAGAACCTTAGACAAGGTCTTCAGCAACGTGGACTTGCCGCAACCATTCGGTCCAATGAGCGTGGTGACCTCCCCCGGGCGGGCCACCAAGTCAACACTCGACAGGATGTCTTCCCCATCCTTATAGCCAGCATGAATACCAGTGGCCGTAATTTCTCTGTCTTTCACTCGCTTTTATCCTCTCCGCCGTGCGGCATTCCACACCAAGATGACCAGGGCGCACCCTCCGATGATGGAGGAGACTGCACCCACCGGAGCGTCCATCGGCAACGCTCCAGCAATGACAGCGCACGCGCTCAACAAGGCAGCGCCTGCAGCACAGGAGACCAGTGGCACAGGCGTGGGCGTCCGGGCAACAATGCGCCCCACATGCGGGGCCAGAAGCGCGATGAAACCAATGGGACCGGCCACGGATACGGTCACCGCGCAGATGCCCGTAGCTGCCACCAGCAGCAGCGCCCGTGTTCGCGTGATGTTGACCCCGAGGGAAAGGGCCGAGAGATCATCATGCGCAAGGAGCGGCAGCTCCCGAGCACACCACAGGCCAAGCACCACAAAAGGAGTCAACCCCACGAGCAAAGGAAGAATGACCTCCATCCGCACGAAACCCGTGGTGCCCGCCAGCCACAGCTGCGATTGCGCCGCGCGGAGGAGCTCAGCTGCGCGCAAGAGATACGCCACCAGCGCTTGAAACAGCAGGGAGAGCGCGATTCCGACGATGACGATGCGGTTGCTCGTGCCGATTCCCCCAAGTGCCACCAGCAGGATGGCCGCTAGCACCGCACCCAACAGCGCGAGTCCGGCCCGCCACCAGAACATGGAGAGCCCGTCGGCAAGCAGCGGCCGGGAGACTACCGTTCCGAGGACCACCATGACGGACGCGCCACCAGTCACGCCAAGAATGTCGGGCGAGGCCAGCGGATTGCGCGACATTGATTGCGTCCACGACCCCGCCAGTCCGAGCGCGGCACCCACGATGAGGGTCGCTAGCGCTACCGGCATGCGCAGATCCCAGACAACACGGATTTCGCTTCGGCTTCCGCCGCCGTTGAGGATCTCCAGGACCCGCCCCGGGCTCAAGTCCACGGGTCCTTGACCCAGCAGGAGGACATAGGAGCTTGCTGCGACCAGAACAAAGAAGCAGGTCGCTGCCCATATCCATGTCCGGCGCTGCCGCTCTTGGGAACGCAGATGCTTGGCGACGTCCCCCTTCACCCGCCCATTCATAGCTTGTGCTCCCCACGGTGTACGGCCCAAATGAGAAATGGTGCGCCAACAAAGGCCAAGACGATGGACATCTCCAGCTCAGAGGGGCCCGCGATGAGGCGGCCCAGAATATCTGCAGCGAGTACGGAGCAACCACCGAGCAATGCGGCAGGGGCAATCATCGCGGTAACTTCTGGCCCCGTGAACCGACGCAGCAGATGGGGGATGGCGAATCCGACAAAGGCAATGGGCCCCGTCGCCGCGGTAGCGCATCCCGCTAGGACAACGATGCTCAAGGCAGCACCGCGCCGCGCCAGCGTGGGAGAACCACCTAGAGCAACCGAGGATTCCTCCCCCATTGCCAGAAGATCGAGCGGGCGCGCGACACGTGCGGCGATGATAAACCCGATGAACAATCCGGCACCCCCGATGGCGACGTCTTCTGGGCCGCGCCCAAACGTGGAGCCAATGGTCCACCGGCGCATGCTGTCGAGGACATCCGTGGAGTACAGGCCGATCAACATGGCGCTAGAGCTCAAGGCAGCAGCAACACCTGCGCCGACCAAGACCAGCGTCAGGGGATCCTGAAACCTGCGGGACACACCCAGCACTAATGCTGTGGCCAGGCCGGCGCCTACGAGGGCGAGCGCTGTCCGCATCCCGGTTGAGGTGGCGACACCTAGCGCCGTCCCGAGGGCAACCAGGAACGAAGCTCCCGCGGTGATACCGATGAAGCCCGGATCCGCCAAGGGGTTTCTAGTCCAGGACTGGGCGATTACACCCGATACCGCGATTGCTGCTCCCGCGAAGTAGGCCACGAACGTGCGGGGGATACGCAAATCCCACACGATGTTCTCGATATCTGCTTCGCCTCCGCGGAGGAGGGCAGACACCAGATCCGGCAACGGAATAGCCCTCGAGCCAACCGCCAATGAGCACAGCAAAAGGAGGAAGGTCGACACAACCAGGGCCGTGGTGAGCAGTGCGCGGCTTCTCCCCCGCGAATCCAGTGCGTCTGCCTTGCCACGGCGTTGCGGGTACGCAACGCCGTGGATAGCGTCAGCCTTCCTCGGTAGTGCGAGCACTTAGAGCTGCTCTTCGAACTTGTTGACGGCCCACGGGATCGTCAGCGGGTTCGGCACGCTCATCGCATTGCCGGTGTCCGTGTCGAGGTAGCGGACGCGTCCATCCTTGACCACGTCCAGGCCTTGGAATGTGGAATCCTTCTTGAGTTCATCGACCGCACCGTTGTAATCCAAGACGAACAGATAGTCCACATTGTTGAGCTGGGAGTAGTTTTCCGGGGCATAGTCCACGAAGAAGCTGGAACCATCACCCTGCAGTTCCTTGGGGATCTCAAAGCCGAGGTCTTCGATGAACTGGCCACGGCCGTCTTCTGCCGTGTAGAGGCCCAGCTTCCCGTCATAGGGCATGAGGATGGCTGCGCGCTTGCCCTGCAGCTCCGGGTGGGAGTCCTTGAACTGCTCAAAGGCGCCCTCTGCTTGGTCAATGAGCTTCTCCCCCTCCTCTTCCTTATCCAAGGCAGAGGCGATGGTCTTGACTTGCTCATCCCAGGGGATCTGCCAGTCCTCGAAACCTTCGGGCTTCACGGTCAGCGGGGCGATATCCTCGAGGGATTTCTTCGCCTCCTGATCCACTGCCTGGTTCACGGCGATGATCTGTGTGGGGTCCGAGGCAGTGACCTGCTCTAGAACCTCGGCCGTGAAACCGGAGGCGGTGTTATAGATCACCTCGGGCTGGGCATCTCCCAAAAGCTCCTTCGCCCATGGGCCAACTCCGGAGGGATCACCATCCCCTTTCGCACCCCAGGGGGCCACAGCAACCGGAGTGATTCCGAGTGCCAGCACGGTATCGGCATCACCGAGCCCCAGGCTGGCAACGCGCACCTCCTCAGCACTGTCCGCACCCGCGCTGTCCTCGCCACTTCCGCGGGAGCACCCCGCTAAAGCAATCGCTGCCGCTGAGACAATAGCGAGCACGGTTTTCGCGCGCCGGTGGATAGCAACCATGGAATAAACCTTTCCTTCAACGGGAACGAGCATGCAAGCATTCGCACCCCTAAATTATTTGAGGCTAGCCTAACCTGTGCGTTATGATGGTTTCAAATTTGGCCTCTACCTAGGATCAATTCCCTTGACGCATCACCGCTTATTGCCCGTCACCCTCACCGGGAACACCCGCCTCAAGCCGCGGCTGCACCGTTTAACTTTTCACTCGCCGGCTTTTAGTGACTACCCCTTAGCCGGGCCTGACGAGTATTTTGGGCTCCTCATGCCCCAAGACGAGCAGGATTTTTCGCCCTTCCCGGTCGACGATGTCAATGTTCGCGCCGCCGTCACCCGATTGCCCGACGACATTCGCCCAGCATTGCGCTGGTACACAATTCGCAAGCTCAACCAAGAAGCGTGCACCATCGATGTCGACGTGGTGACCCATGGCGATAATGGCCCGGGCTCACGCTGGATCCTCAATGCCCAACCCGGGGATACCGCCGGAATATATACCGGGCAAGCACTGTGGCAGGCCCCTAGGAAGTCACAACTGTTACTCGCAGATGCCTCTGCCCTACCGGCGCTGTGGCACATCCTCGAGCACTACGAAGCCTTCTCACCGGAAACCTTGGGTGCAGTCGACGTCGTTGCCATGATCACAGACGACGCTGAAGTTGAAGACGGCTTGGAGGAGACGTGGCGCGGCAAGGTCCGCTCACTCACCATGGTCCTGGCTCCACACGACGAACACTGCACACGCGCCAGACAACTTCTCGGCTCCCGTTTCACCGCGGATACAGCGCCGGATTCGGTGTGGGTATCCGGCGAAGGGGACCTGGCCAAAGCAGTGCGCTCGATAGCCGTGCATGACTGGGGTGTGCCGCGCGAAGACGTCATCTGGTCCGTGTACTGGATGAAGGGCAAGCCGCGGCCTTAAAGCGGACTTCGCACGCATCTAATCCTTTTAACCGGCAGCGGATAGCCGGTGAATAACTCGGTGCGCTGCCACATGGTTCCCATCAGAAGGTTTCCGTCAGGAGGTTTCAGTCAGAAGGTTCACCTGCCCCCAAACGAACCTTCTTCGCTCCTCCATATGGTTTGTTTGCCCCCAAGAAAACCTTTTGACTAGAACCATCTACATCCAGCGTCCGCGTTTGCCCTAGGCCTGATGCATCTCCGCTTAAGTCCACGGCGTGGAGTACCTGACTTGGGTTACACAGTACAACGCGGGCCCCGGTGAAATCCGGAACCCGCGTTGTAAGGGGTCTTGTTTATCAGGCGGTTTCTCACGCCGCCCGCCCTGCAAGACTCAGGGTGTTCTCTCTATCTCTCATGCGCCTCTCTCAAACGCACAAGAATTAGTATGCAGCACTTTCCTTGAAAGGCCATCGTACTTAGCTGCCAATTACCTGTCAGAAAGATATCCGGCCGTGACCTGCATAAACAAAAGAGAGAAAGCGCGAAAAAGGCCCCAGCTCATCCAAGAGCCGGGGCCTAAAATTCGTTTACACAGACAACACTAGTCGGTGTAGTTCTTCTCCACGGAAGCATCGACCGGGATGCCCGGGCCGGAGGTAGTGGAGATGGTGATCTTCTTGGCATAGATGCCCTTAGCGGAGGACGGCTTCAGGCGAATGATCTCGTCGTACAGCGCGCCGTAGTTCTCAGCCAGCTTCTCAGCGTCGAAGGAAGCCTTGCCGATGATGGCGTGCAGGTTGGAAGCCTTGTCAACGCGGAAGGAGATCTTACCGCCCTTGACGTCAGCAACAGCCTTGGTCACGTCGGCGGTCACGGTGCCGGTCTTCGGGTTCGGCATGAGACCACGCGGGCCCAGCACGCGTGCAACGCGGCCAACCTTGGCCATCTGATCCGGGGTGGCGATAGCAACGTCGAAGTCGATGTTGCCCTCGTTGATGGCAGCGATCAGCTCTTCGGTGCCCACGATGTCGGCGCCAGCAGCCTTAGCGGCCTCAGCGTTGTCACCCTCAGCGAAGACGGCCACGCGGACGTCCTTACCGGTGCCGTGCGGGAGGGAGACGGTGCCACGAACCAGCTGGTCAGCCTTACGCGGGTCAACGCCCAGGCGGAAGACAACGTCGACAGTAGCGTCGAAGTTCTTGGAGGAGGTCTCCTTGGCCAGCTTGGCGGCCTCGATCGGACGGTACTGACGGGAGCGGTCTACCAGCTCAGCGGCAGCCTTGTATGCCTTGGACTTGGTGCTCATAAGTGCAATTCCTTTTCTTGGATTGATGTGGTGTTAGCGGGCCGAAGCTGGCCCTGCCACGCGCGACACAGAACGTATCGCGCATTAAATCGAATTTTTACTTAGCCGGGACGCCGTCAACGGTGATGCCCATGGAGCGAGCGGTACCAGCGATGATGCGGGCGCCGTTCTCGATGTCACGAGCGTTGAGGTCCTCGAACTTGGTCTGTGCAATCTCCTTGCACTGATCCCAGGTCACGGAGCCAACCTTGTCGGTGTGCGGAACGCCAGAGCCCTTCTTGATGCCAGCAGCCTTGAGCAGGAGCTTCGCTGCCGGCGGGGTCTTCAGCTTGAAGTCGAAGGAGCGGTCCTCGTAGACGGTGATCTCCACCGGCACGACGTTGCCGCGCTGGGACTCGGTCGCAGCGTTGTAGGCCTTGCAGAACTCCATGATGTTGACGCCGTGGGCACCGAGTGCCGGGCCGACCGGCGGAGCCGGGTTAGCAGCGCCTGCCTCGATCTGGAGCTTGATCAGGCCAGTGACCTTCTTCTTGGGAGCCATCGAATTACCTCTTTCCTGTGGTACCGGAGTGCCGCCACGATGAATAACAGCGCCCCGTCCGGATGCTCACGCATTGTGGGCCACCGGAGGATGAACGTTTCAACATGCGCGAAAGCGCACGGCGTTCAAGTTTAGAACACCGTGCGCCCAGCTCAAAATCGCTTTTTAGGAGATGCGCTCGATCTCCGTCGGGGACAGCTCCACCGGGGTCTCGCGGCCGAAGATGGACACCAGGCCCTGCATCTTGCCGGTCTCCGGGTCGATCTCGGAGATGGTGGCAGACACGGAGGCCAGCGGACCAGACAGGATGGTGACGGCCTCGCCCACCTCGAAGTCGTGCGCGTAGGCCTTGGCGGCCTCCTTCTCCGGCATAGCCACGACCTGCTCGCCTTCGGAATCTGCTGCGGAAGCTTCTGGAGAGACCGTCGGATCGTTCGGCATGAGGAACTTAGCCACGTCGCGGATCTTGACCGGGGTGGCGTTACCTTCGTTGCCCACGAAGGAGGTCACGCCCGGGGTATCGCGAACGACGGACCAGGCAGCGTCGTTAAGCTCCATGCGCACCAGCACGTAGCCCGGCAGCAGCTTGCGCTTAACTACCTTCTTCTTGCCGTCCTTCTTTTCAATGGCCTGTTCGACCGGGACGACAACCTCGAAGATGGAGTCCTCCACCTCAAGGGTCTGAGCACGCATATCGAGGTTGGTCTTTACCTTGTTCTCGTAGCCGGAGTAGCACTGGATGATGTACCACTGGCCAGGCTGCTTCTTCAGCTCGCGGGTAAAGGCGCGCAGGCGGGACTTGTACTCAGCGTCGGCTGCTGCGGCAGCGTCCGCGTCAGCGCTTGCCGACGCCTCCCCTGCACCCTCACCTTCAGCCTCAGCCTCGTCCGAGCCGCCACCGAGAGCGGCTTCGGCGGCCTTGGTGGCAGCTTCCTTCTCGGCGGCTTCCTTCTCCTCTGCGGAGAGTTCCTCCTGCGGCTGCTGGACCTCCTCGGTAGCCTCGACCGCTTCAGCGGCCTGTTCCTGGACGTTATCGATCATGGCCTGCTCAAGGGAAGTGCCAGTGTTTTCTTCGCTCATTGTCTGCTACTCCAAATTGGTATTTATTCTTCTAGTCCCCACCAGGGTACTCGGCCGGACTAGGGCAAAAAGTATCCCGCCGTTTCCCCTAGTCGAGCTAGCGGGAAGGCGGCGGGATGAAAGTATGTAATTAGTTTACTAAGGCGCGAGGATTGCTTCAACTCCGAGACCGGTCAGCGCGTCCACACCCCACACCAGAGCGGTGAGGACGATAAGGAAGGCGAAGGTCACCAGAACGTACTGAACCATTTCCTTGCCGGTCGGCCAGACAACCTTCTTGAGCTCGGAGGCAACCTCACCCGGGAAGGAGCCGACGGATCCGCCGAAGGAATCTTCCTTCTTGTCCTCGACGCGCACAACACGCTTGTCAGTGTAGGAGCCGGTAGAGGTGGTCGCTGCGCCAGAGAGCTGACGCTTGCCGGTTGGGCGCGGAGCCCCGGTGCTCGGCTGCTTTTCATCGCTCACGGCGATTCCCTCCTTGGAAGTGATGTGGCAGGGGCGACAGGACTCGAACCTGCAACCTACGGTTTTGGAGACCGTTGCGCTACCAATTGCGCCACGCCCCTCTGCGTGCCCTTTTGGGACAACGCACAACCCTACCAGAACGATGATTCCCCATGGAAACCACGTGCCGTATAAGGCTGGGAGTCGGTAGTGAAAAAGCGCCCGTATGCGGGCGCTTTTCTTTCCCGGTAGCGATGGCGAGAATTGAACTCGCGACACAGCGATTATGAGTCGCTTGCTCTACCACTGAGCTACACCGCCATATTCACTTTCTGAAAGCTTCCAGAAACATGAATGGAGCCCCCTGACAGAATCGAACTGTCGACCTTTTCCTTACCATGGAAACGCTCTGCCGACTGAGCTAAGGGGGCACAGCCTCTTTGAGTCACGGAGTTTCTTCCGCTGTGCTCTCGTTGAAGCCTTGAAAAGATTAACCCGAAACGCTTAAACAACACAAATCGCCAGTACGACAAGGGTTTTTGCGCACTTTTCAGGCACCTAAACTCACACGCATCACCCTTGCACCACTCTCGCGGTAGACCACCCCCACTCCAGGCGCGCCAAATCCAGCTATTGTTGATGTATCAAATACTTTATGTGCTCTAGGGAGGACACATGAGCTCTGGTACCCAGAAACAGACACCGAAGGACTGGGCCGGCGACGCCCAGAATGCCTCGACGGACGGCGAATTCAAGCGAGACACCAACTACATCGGTGACCGCATCCTCGCCTCAGTCACTGGTGACAATCCACAGCCCTCCGTGAGTGGCAGTGGCGAGACTTTGGACTGGCCGGTGCAGCCCCACCGCTACCGTCTCATCGCCGCGCGCGCTTGCCCGTGGGCACACCGCGCCGTCATCGTGCGGCGCCTGTTGGGACTGGAAAATGTCATCTCCTCAGGCTTGGCGGGCCCGACCCACGACAAGCGCTCCTGGACTTTTGATCTCGACCCCGACGGGCTCGACCCAGTCCTGCGCATCCCCCGCCTGCAGGATGCGTATTTCGCACGCTTCCCTGACTACCCGCGAGGCATCACGGTGCCAGCCATCGTGGAGGAATCCAGCGGCAAAGTCGTGACCAATGATTTCAACTCCATGGTGCGAGACTTCCAAACCGAGTGGACCGAGTACCAGCGAGAAGGCGCGCCCAACCTGCTGCCGCCGGCCGAGCAGCAGGAGGAGATGGAAGAAATTAACGACTTCATCTTCAGGAAACTCAACAACGGCGTGTATCGCGCGGGATTCTCCGCATCCCAGGAGGCTTATGAAGAGGCCTATGCGGATGTCTTTGAGGTCCTCGATTGGTTGGAAGAACGGCTAGCCCACCGCCGGTTCATCATGGGTGAGCACATCACGGAGACCGATATCCGGGCATACACCACCCTGATCCGCTTTGATGCCGTCTACCACGGCCACTTCAAGACGAACCGGAACAAAATCAGCGAGATGCCGAATGTCTACGGCTACCTGCGCGAACTCTTCCAGACCCCGGGCTTCGGCGATACCACCGACTTCACGGAGATCAAGCAGCACTACTACATCGTCCACCGCGAGATTAATCCCACCCAAATCGTGCCGGCCGGTCCGGATCTGTCTGGGTTGGCCCAGCCCCACGGCCGCGATCATCTGCCGGGTGCACCATTCGCTGAAGGCACCACCCTGCCGGGGCCGTTGCCTGAGGCCGAGCAGTTGAAGAACCCCGCGGACTTCCAGCGATAGCGATAAGAAAATCCCGCAGACACATTTTTGCGTCTGCGGGATTCATGTTGTGCCAGGTAGAAGATTCGAACTTCTGAAGGCAATGCCGGCGGATTTACAGTCCGCTCCCTTTGGCCGCTCGGGCAACCTGGCAAGCACTCTTGAGTGCGGTTATGTACTTTACTACGAACTCCCGCCCAACATGCAAATCGCCAGGCAGGAGGGTATTTTAACCAACGCGCTGAACGGTATAGTCCGCCAGCTGGCGCAGAGCCTCACTAGCCGTGCACTCCGGGAGCAGGGAGAGCTGGTCCTCGACCACGCGCAGGTACGCGTTAACGTCGGCCAGCGCCTTATCGCGGCCGCCCGACTGCCACAGCAGCTCGATGGCGCGCTGTACGGAGGCGTCGTCCTCAAGCGGGCCCGTCAGCAGCGCGCGCAGCTCATCGCCAACCTCGCCTTCCTCCTCCAGGGCATAGAGCACCGGCAGGGTGAACACACCCTCGCGCAAGTCCGTGCCCGGGGTCTTCCCGGATTCCTCGGAGTCGGAGAAGATGTCGATGACATCGTCGACGATCTGGAAGATCATGCCCACGGCCGCACCGATTTGGCGCAGGGCCTCGCACTGCTCCGGGCCCGCACCCGCGTGGTAGGCACCCAGGTAGCCGGCGGACGCGATCAGCACCGCGGTCTTTTCCCGGATCACCGCCGTGTAGTGCTCCACGGCATTGGCTTCGCCAGCACCGATGGTTTCCCGCATCTGGCCGGTGACGAGCTCCTCGAAAGTCTCCGCGAAGTGCTCCACCGTGTGGGTATCCAGCTGGCTCATCAGTCGCGAGGCGTGCGCGAGCAGTGCATCGCCCGCCAGAATGGCCACCGAGTTGGTCCACCGAAAGTTCGCGGAATCCACGCCGCGGCGGCGCTCCGCCTCATCCATGACATCGTCGTGGTAGAGCGTGGCCACGTGGACCATTTCCACCACGGTGGCCGCCTTAATCACCTCGGGCGATTGCGAGCGTTCACCAAACTCGGAAGCCAGCAACGCCATCATCGGGCGGAAACGCTTGCCCCCGGCCAGGGAGAGGTGGCGCACCTTGTCTTTAATGAAGTCCTGTCCGCGGTCGAGCTCCGTATTCAGCAGGTCCTCTACAGCAGCCATCCCGGCGTTGATACGCTCGGTGAGCTGCGCATCCCCCAAGTCCACGTGCTTGGCGTGAGTTTGGCCGTGTGACATTAAACGTGTTCCTTTAAGCTCAAAAATCCTAGTGTTTACTTACCGTAGCCCATGGCACGGCCCTCAACACACTTGTGGCCACTATCCCGTGCAATGATAGTCCCCATGTCGGAGCAGATCGATTCCACCCTTGTTGACGTCGCCATCGTAGGTGCCGGGCCCGCCGGCGCTGCCGCCGCTATCCACGCCGCACGCGCCGGCCATGAGACGCTGCTTGTCGACGCCTCCCCCTTCCCCCGCGACAAGACCTGCGGCGATGGACTGACCCCGCGCGCCATGCACCAGTTGGAGCTCCTCGGCATCGAGGTCAACGCGTCCTACCGCAACCGCGGGCTCAAGCTACACGGCTTCGGCGGCACCGTGACCGCTCCGTGGCCTGAGGCCTACCCCTCGCACGAAGGCACGGCGCTGCCGCGCTATGAATTCGACGCGCTGCTGGTTGACGCCGCCCGAGACGTCGGCGCGCAGCTTATAACCGGCACGGCAACGCAGCCGGAGCTGGACGGCAACCGGCTGGTCGAGTTCTCCGTCGGCAAGCGCCGCGTGCGCGCCCGGTGGGTCATCGTGGCCGACGGCGTGCGCTCGACATTTGGCAAGCAGTTGGGCCGCACCTGGCACCGCGAGGAGGTCTATGGCATTGCTGCACGCGCTTATGCCGATTCACCGCAGGACGGCGAGGAATGGATGCACTCCCACGTTGAGCTCAAGGACCCCGAGGGCGTGGTGCAGCCGGGCTATGGCTGGATCTTTCCGCTGGGCCAGGGGGTCAATATCGGCTTGGGCGCGCTCTCTACGGCCGCCCGCCCGGCCCGCCTCAACACGAAGAAGGCGCTGGATTTCTACGCTGAGCAGCAGCGTTCGGAATGGGGTCTGGGCGAGCTGCGCAACGTCACCTCGGCGATGCTGCCCATGGGTGGTGCGGTGTCTGGAGTTGCCGGCGCGAACTGGATGCTCATCGGTGACGCCGCCGCCTGCGTCAACCCGCTCAACGGCGAGGGCATCGACTATGGCTTGGAAACGGCGGCGCTCGCCGTGGAGATGCTCGGCACCAAGGACCTCACCTTGGCGTGGCCAGACCGGCTACGCGCCGAGTATGGCGAGGCCTTCCTACTTGCCCGCACCGCCGCGCGCCTGCTGACCTACCCACAATTCCTGCCGCTGGCCGGACCTGTGGCCATGCGTGGGCCGGTGGGCCGCATGCTCATGCCGGCCGCAGCGCGCCTCATGGGCAACCTCATCACCGACGAGGACAAGGATCTGCTTGCCCGCGCCTGGCGGCTGGCCGGCGGGGCGGTCTCCGCGTTGCGCCGCGATACTCCCCTTTGGTCCTGAGCCCTTTGGCCTTAGGGCCCCTAGGCGGGCTTCACTGCGGAGTGCAGCGCCACGATGCCGAAGGTCAGGTTGCGCCAGCCTGCTTGTTCCCAGCCGTTGCGGTTAATGGCAGCGGCCAGTTCGTGCTGCTCCGGCCACGCACGGATGGACTCTGCGAGGTAGATATAGGCCTCCGGGTTGGAGGAGACCACCTTGGCAATCGGCGGCAGCAAGCGGGTCAGGTATTCCTTGTAGACGGTGCCGAAGACCGGGATGACCGGCTTGGAAAATTCCGCTACTGCCAGGCGCCCGCCGGGTTTGGTCACGCGCGCCATCTCCCGCAGGCCCAGCTCGAAGTCGTGGATATTGCGCAAGCCATAGGAAATGGTCACCGCGTCAAAAGTGTTATCCGCAAAGGGTAGGCGCATTCCATCGCCGGCCACCTTGGGTACATCGCGCTCCGCGCCAGCTGCAAGCATGCCGAGGGAAAAGTCACAGGCCACGCACCACGCGCCGGACTTGGACAGCTCTTCCGTCGAGACGGCCGTTCCGGCAGCCAAGTCGAGGACCTTCTCCCCCGGCTTCAGGTTGAGCCGCTCGCGGGTCAGCCGGCGCCAGCGTGCATCCTGACCAAAGGACAGCACCGTGTTGGTGATGTCGTATTTCTTGCCCACCGCGTCAAACATGCGCGCGACATCGAAGGGCTTCTTCTCCAGATCTGCCTTAGACACAAGCGCCTAGTTTAGGCGACGCGCGCTCCCAGAGCGCGGGCGGCCCAACGCGGCAGCTCCGGACGCTGGCCCAAAATGGTCAGCGGGACCTCACGGACATTCTCCAAAACCTCGTCGTAGTAGCCCAGCAGCTGCTCGCACAACGCCGGCCAGGTCTTGGAGGCAATCGACTTCCGGGCGTTCTCCCGCAACTCCTGGTGAATCTCCGGGTTGAGCAGCGCGTCCACCGCATTGGGGAGGTCCTCGACGAACGTTGAAACGTCGAGAAGCAGCCCGTTATAGCCCTCCTCGATGAGGTCCACCGGGCCGCCCGCGCGGGGGCCGATGGTGGGCACGCCCGAGGCCTGAGCCTCCTGGATAGCCTGGCAGAAGGTCTCGAACTCGCCGGCGTGCACGAAGATGTCGAGGGAGGCATAGGCCGCTGCGAGCTCCTCTCCGCCCAACGCCCCGGTAAAGACCGCACTCGGCAGCTGGGCCTCCAGCAGCGGGCGCTCCGGCCCATCGCCGACGATGACGAGCTGGATGTCCTCGCGACCGTTAAGGGCCGACAGGCGGTGCACGCCCTTCTCCGCTGCCAGACGGCCCACGAAGCCGACGATCTTCTTGCTTCCTGTGGGATCCCACTCGCGGCGCAGCGCGGCCGAGCGCTTATCCGGGTGGAAGCGCTCCGAGTCCACGCCACGACCCCAGTGGCGCACGTTCTTGATGTGGTGTTTTTCCAGGTCGGCGATGGTAAGCGAGGACGGCGCGAGAGTCATTTGGCACGCATTGTGGATGGTGCGCAGCCACTCCCACACCCCATAGGCCAGCGCGGAGGCGTGATACTTGGTGGCAAAGCCTGCCACATCAGTCTGGTACAACGCCACGGCCGGAATACGCTGTTGGCGGGCGGAAAAGGCCCCCGCCGCTCCCAGAACGAAGGGACTGGCCAGGTGAATGATGTCCGGCTTGAACTCGCGCAGCGCCTCGTCCACAGCGGAAGTGGGAACGCCGACCGGGAGCGAATCCACCAGCGGCACCCGCACGGTGGGCACGCGCACGATGGTGAACCCGAGGTAATCAGGGATCTCCTCCTGTCCATCCCGAGCGCCGGGGGCGATGACGATGGCCTCGTGGCCGTGCTCGTGGAGATGTTCGAGGACACGCAGCACGGAGTTGGTCACTCCGTTGACGTTAGGCAAGAAGGATTCCGCGACGATGGCTACACGCATGCGCCCCATCATTCCTTTCCTGGGTGCTCAGCTGGTAAAGCACGTGCTAAATTCCGGTTAATTTTCCCGCTTGCCCACCACAAGGCACCCGCTAACAGGGTAGCGACGGCTGCTGAAGACAGCGCCGGGATGATCGACAGGGTCCATTCGCGGCCCTCCACCTTGACTAGGTCCGGGTTGTTCTTGGCATAGAGCACCCAGACCTGCTGGCCCTCTCCTAGCCCGGTGGGATACAGCAGCCCGGTGGGTGGGGTGTGATAGATACCTTCGGCATCCTGGAAATCCACGAAGGTGCGCAGGCTGCCGACGTCCGTCACCGTGGCCAGCGCGCGCCCGGGGTTGGCGTTGATGGTGCGGTCGTTCAAGAAAGGGCCGATGACCATTCCCGCCATGCCCACTAATGCCGCGGCATACAGCACCAGGATCAGCTGGCGTACCCGGCGCCGCGGCATTTACTGGCCTACCTTGGCGTTCAGCGCCTCCTGCAGCGCGCGGCGCGAGGACCGGGTGGTATGCGCCTCCACGACGGTGATGCCGGTCGAGTATTCCTTGAGCTCTGCGAGGATATCGAGCAGCTCCTGCGCCGAGCTCACCTCGCGGTGCTCAGCGCCGCAAGCCTCCGCCAGCTTGGCGACGCCCACCCCATGCGGCGTCCCAAAAGCCTTCTCGAAGGAGTCGCGCAGAGGCTCGCGGCCTTGTTCAAGCACCTCGAAGATGCCGCCGCCGTCGTCGTTTGAAACGACGATGGTGAGATTCTCCGGACGCGGGTTGTCCTCGGGGAGGATGAGGGAGGTGGCGTCGTGGAGGAAGGTGACATCCCCCATGAGCGCCACGGTGCGCGGGGCGCGCGGGGCGTCGGCTTCGCGGGACTGGGTGGCCAGGGCGATGCCGATGGCCTGCGCGATGGTGCCGTCGATGCCAGCAGCCCCGCGCGGCGAGTAGGTCTCCACACCGTCGAAGGGCAGGCCGATGAAGGACGCATCCCGCACCGCGTTGGAGGCGCCCAGGACGAGGGTATCTCCGACAGCGAGGGTATCGCCCACCGCGGCGGCGACGTGGAGGCCGGTAAAGCCGATCTCGGGCTTGGTGGCATCCTCACCGGTGGTCTCCGCCAGAACCTCACGAACACCGTCGGCCGCCATCTGTGCCGCACCTTCGCAGATCTTCATCCACTCGCGCGTGGGCTCGCCGCTGGTCTTGACGGTGGTGCCCAGCTGCGCGGCCTCGCCGCGCGGGTTAGTGAAATCTTCCGTGCGGGACAGGCAGATGAGGTCGATATCGGGATCACTGAGCAGCGCCAGAACTCCACGGTGCAGGGTGGGGTGGCCCACGACGATGACCTGCTCCACCTTGGTGTTGACCACGTAGTCATTGGCGGACACCTGAGCGCGGCGGAACAGGTGGGCCGCGGCCGGGTGCACCGGGTGATAGGGCGCAAGTGCCGTGGGCTCGGCGATGGTGGGGACATCCTCCAAACCGTCGACTTCCCAAGCTTCGTCGCCCGCGATGACGAGGGTGTTGCGGCTGAGATCAACGGCCACCTCGCCGTGGTTGGACCAGCGCGGGGTACGCGCGCGGTGCTGCGTGTAATCCGTCGGGGTACCGGGCAGCTCCTCCCCTACCAGCGGGGCATCGAGGGCCACGTTGATGTGCACCTGGCGATCATTCAGGAAGCGCTCGGCAACGAGCGGGATATCACTCGTGGTCTCCACCTGGGTGGTTTCCGCATACACACCGAAGATGCCAGGCTGCTCAATGGTCTGGGAGGCCCCCGTACCCACCAAACGGGCCGGGCGGTCCGCGCTGATAACGGCCAGCGGGGTATGCGAGTAATGTGCCTCCACCATCGCGGGCAAGGCGTTGGCCACCGCGGTGCCGGAGGTCATGACGATGCCGACGTGCCGGCGTTGGACGCGGGCGAGGCCGAGGGCAGCGAAGGCGGCGGAGCGCTCATCCAGGCGGGTATGCACGCGAATATCGCTGCGCGCGAGAAGCGCCAGAGACAGCGGCGCGTTGCGCGAGCCGGGGCAAAGTACGACGTCAGTGAGGTGCCGCGAGAGCTGAGCAGCGAGTGTTTCAGCCAGCTGCATCGACTCCGGCTGCGAGGACTCCACGGGCTGTGTATTAGGCGTACTAGGCATTCTCTGCACCGCCCGCACCGGGCTCACCGTTGCCCGACTCTAATTCGCCGAAGAGATCGTTGAGCAGGCTCTCTAGGTCAGATCCGCCCTGATCCAACTGATCTTGGATGCTCGGCGGCAGCTCCGTCGGGACCTCCGGTGGCAGCTCAGTAGGAATCTCAGTGGGGAGGCGATCCCGCGGAGATTCCTTCGTGGTGGTCACCGTAGTGGGGACTTCGGTCGTCACGGTCTCGGTGACCGGCTCCGGGGCGGGTTTGTTGGCATCCGCGGCCGCACCGCGCCAGAGGAAGAACAGCACGCCGGCGAAAACGACGGCGATAGCGGCGATGGCCGCGAAGACATAGGACAGGGCTCCCCCGCCCTTCTTCGGCTCCTCCACCTGGTAGCTCGACGGAACCGGGTCATACTGCGGCTGCTGATAGTTCTGGTCATAGCCCTGCTGATAGGACTGGCCGAAAGCCTGCGTGTTCTGGGAACCGGGCTCCGGGAAGTGCTGTTGGGGACGCTGTGGCGGCTGCTGCTGGGGCGCGCCGAACTGGCGGGTTTCGTTCTCACCGTTGACGCGGCCGAACTGCCGCGTCTCGTTGTCGCCGTTGTTGTTGGTCATGGGATTTACCTTATCGTGCACCCGCGCCACTTAGCACCCGGCCGGTGGGCGTCTCACCCGCCGCGACCTGAGCCGGTGTGCCATCCGCCACGACCTGTCCGCCCTCCGCGCCTGAGCCCGGGCCCATCTCGATGACGCGGTCAGCGCCAGCGATGAGGTGGCGGTCGTGGTCTGCCACCACGACGCTATGCGAGGCATCCACCAGCGAGTGCAGCTCAGTAATGAGCAGGTCAATATCGGCCGGGTGCAGGCCCACAGTGGGCTCATCCAGCAGGTAGACGGTATGGCCCCGGTGCGAATTGCGGGAGCGCTGAAGCTCCGTGGCGAGCTTGATGCGCTGTGCCTCACCGCCGGAGAGCTCCGGTGCACCCTGGCCTAGGCGCAGGTAACCCAGACCTACCGCTTCCAGGGTTTGCAGCGCGTGGAGGATCGGCGCTTCATCTGCAAAGACCTCTAGGGCTTCTTCCACCGTGAGGTCCAGGATGTCCGCGATGGTCCGGCCCTGCCAGCGGATGGACAAGGTGTCATCGTTATAACGCTGTCCCTGGCAGTCTGGGCACTGGGTATAGGAGCCGGGCAGGAAGACCAGTTCGACCTCGATCTGGCCGGCGCCGCCGCAGGTATGGCACTGGCCTTGCTTGACGTTGTAAGAAAAGCGCGAGACCGTCCATTTCTTCTTCTTGGCCTCCGGCGTGGCGGCGAAGAGCTTGCGGACATTGTCGAAGAGGTTGGTGTACGTCGCCACCGTGGAGCGCGGGGTTCGGCCGATCGGCTTTTGGGTAATGGAGACCACGCGCTTGACCTGCTCCGGGCACTCCGGCCCCGTGAGCGTGTCATGGAGTGCGGCCAACAGTGTGGATTTACCGGAACCCGAGAGCCCAGTAATAGCCGTGAACTGGCCAAGCCCAAAGTCCACGTCGAGGCCGTCGATGGTGTGCGAGTGCACCTGGCGCAGCGCGATATCCCCGTGAGCCGAGCGCGCTTCGGCCTTGGGCGTGGGGCGCGGGCGGGCCAAGGCACGCGCAGTCGGGGTATCGGCGGAGTCCGCGGCCGCAATGTAGTCAGCAACAGGACCCGAGTACACCACCTGGCCGCCGCGCTCACCGGCGAGCGGGCCGACGTCCACGATCCAATCGGCGTGCTTGACCAGCTCCATATCGTGCTCCACCAGCAGCACCGAATTGCCCTCCGCGATGAAGCGACGGCACATGTCGAGCACCGCACCCCGTTCCACCGGATGCAGGCCCGCAGAGGGCTCATCCAGGACATAGGTCACGCCATACAGCCCGGAGCGCAGCTGCGCGGCCAGGCGCAGGCGCTGCACCTCACCACCCGAGAGCGTTTCCGTCGGCCTATCCAGGCTGAGGTGCCCAAGGCCGAGTTCCAGTGCGGATTCAAAGGCCGGAAGGAGGGCCTTAAGGAGCAGGTCTTCAGCGTCATTCGGTTGCGGCTTTTGGGATTTGAGGAGCTCGTAGGCCTCGCTGAGCGGGAGGGCATTGAATTCGTCGATCGGCAGCCCGGCGTAGGTGACCTTGAGCGCCTTCGCCGTCAGCCGGCGCCCCTGACAGGTATCGCACTGGCGGGTTTCCATGAAACTCAAGACGCGGGCACGCAGCGTATCCGACTTCGTCTCCGCATAGGTCTTGGTCAGGTAGCTGGCCACGGAGCGCCACGTGCCCTCGTAATTGCGCTGGATCTGATCCGCCCCGCGGCGCGGCTTGACGGTCACCACCGGGCGTTCCTCGGTGAAGAGGATCCACTCGCGGTCCTTCTTCGGCAGCTGCTCCCACGGCGAGTCCAGGTCATAGCCCAGCTCCTGGAGGATGTCGTGGAAGTTCTTGCCCGCCCAGGCCCCCGGCCAGGCGGCAATGGCCCCCTCCTCGATGCTCAAGCGGGGGTCCGGCACCATGGAGGCCTCCGTGGGCTCATGCACCACGCCGGTGCCCTGGCACTCCGGGCACATGCCCTCCGGGGTATTCGGGGAAAAGGAATCGGAGTACAGGCCCTCCGGGTTGTCACCACAGCGCGAGTAAAGCAGGCGCACGGAATTAGACATGGCGGAGATCGTGCCCACGGTGGAGCGCGCGCTGCTTGCCGACGCCGACTGTTGCAACGCCACCGTCGGCGGCAACCCCTCGATGCGGCCGACCTGCGGGTCCACCGCTGAAGCGATGAGGCGTCGAGCAAAGGGCGCGACAGATTCCAGGTAGCGGCGCTGGCCTTCGCCATGAATAGTGCCAAAGGCCAGCGAAGACTTGCCGGAGCCGGACACCCCCGTCACGGCCACGAGCTGGCCGCGCGGCAGGTCCACATCCACGTTGCGAAGGTTGTGCAGGTGCGCATCTCTCACGGAAATCGTCATGCCCGCCAGCCTACGCTGACCTCCGGACATGGACCGTGAGCTGTGATTTTAAAGGTGCGGCCAACATTCGCGCACGCGCTCAAACCACCAGTCGCGGCGCTCGCCCGGCGCGGCGAGCGCGCTGAGGCGATCCGGGTCGGGGGCAAGGGCTTCGGCGCGCAGGTGACCGTCGACAAGCTCGCGTGGTGCTGTCACATCCTCAAGGAACAGCGAGCCGGTGGCCAGGCCCGCGGCGGCCGGGGTGACGTCGATGTCTTCGTCGTCATAGATCTGCGGCAAGGCGGCCACGGCGGCAAGCCCCATGGAGATTCCCACCGAGGTATCCAGGGCGGAGGCCACCGTGATGTCCATGTGGCGCTCGCGCAGGTGGGAGGCTACCTCGAGTACTTTGCGCACACCGCCCAGTGGCGCGGGCTTGACCACGGCGACGTCCGCTGCCTGCAACTCCGCCACCCGGTAAGGGTCACTGGCCTTACGGATGGATTCATCGGCCGCCACGCGCACGAAAATCCCGGCGCGCATGAGCTGGGTGCGCACCTCCTTGAGTTCCTCGACGATCTTGCACGGCTGCTCCATGTAATCCAGCGGCATCATCTCCTTTGCCGCAACAACGGCTTCTTCGACGCTCCAGCCGCAGTTGGCGTCGACGCGCAAGACCGGCACGCGGCCTTGGGCTTCGATGTGGGTGCGGACAGAGTGAACGCGCGCGATGTCATCCTCTAGCGTCTGCCCCTTCTCCGCCACCTTGATCTTGAAGGTGCGGCAACCGGGATAGCGCTCCATGACCTCGGGCACCTGCTCGGCGGGGACCGCGGGGATAGTGCCGTTGATTTCTACCCACTCACGCACGGGCTCCGGGAAGCCTTCGTAGGCTGCCTCCAGTCCGGCGGCGAGCCAGCGGGCGGATTCCTCTGCCCCGTACTCCAGGAAGGGGGCGAATTCACCCCAGCCCGCGGGGCCGTCGATAAGCAGCGCCTCCCGGGTAGTAATGCCGCGGAATTTCACGGCGAGTGGAAGGGATACCACGTGGGCGCGGTCGAGGACGTCATCAATATGCATGAGGTTCATCGTACGTGTGGGGGGCTCAGCGCGACACCTGTCATAGCCGGTGTTAGGTTATAACGGTAAGTGGATATAACCAGAAGAAGGATCCTCAGATGCTTTACCTTCTCATCGCACTGCTGGCCATCGCCGCAGTTGTCTATCTCATCTATAAGAAAGTCCACGCCGCGGCCTCCATCTTCGCCGTTGGCGTAGTCCTGCTCATGCTCGCCGCTCTCACCGGGCGCGCGGATTTCCGCACCACCGAAATCGAAGCCACGGGCAATGCCTTCTATGACCAGCTGCTCGTCGTGGACGCGCTATTCAAAGCACGCTTCTCCGGCATCGGCATGGCGATCATGGTGCTCTTCGGCTTCGTGTCCTATATGCGGCACATCGGTGCGGACGCCAAGACGGTCGTGGTGCTCTCCGCACCGCTCAAGCGCTTCAAAGGCTCCTACTGGCTGGTTCCGGTGGGCTTCATCCTGGGCACGCTGCTCTCGCTGGTGATCCCCTCGGCCGCAGCGCTATCCCTATTGCTCGTGGCCACTCTCCTGCCAGCGCTCATCGCCGCGGGCCTGACGCCCCTGACCGTGGGCGCCATCGTGGTGACCTCCTCCACCATCGTGCCCACACCGCTTGAGGCCGGCCTCATTCAGGGCGCCGATCTCACCAACATGACGCCAACCGAGTTCGTCTACGGCGCCGTCGCCTACGCCACGGTGCCCACGCTCCTCATCACGGCCTTCGTACACATGTGGTGGCAACGCCACTGCGATAAGGCGGATGCCCGCAAGGCCGAAAGCTCCGGTGAGGTCAGCGCCGATTCGATGCACGATGACGCTACCGAGGAAGCCATCGCCCGCGCAGCCTCCCTGCCGGGTTACTACGCCGTGCTTCCGCTAATGCCGCTACTGCTCATCATTATCTCCGCCATTCTTAACCGTTTGGGTGTCATCCCCTTTGAGGGCGGCATCCTCCCGGTGACCGTGGTCTCCCTGTTCATCGCGATGATCATCGAGTCCATCCGCAAGCGCACCGTCACCAGTGCTGTGGATTCCATCTCCAGCTTCTTCAAAGGCATGGGCGAAGGTGCTGCGGGCGTCGTGGCCCTGCTGGTGGCTGCTGCTGTCCTGGTGGAGGGTATTACGCAGATGGGTGTCATCGACATGCTCATCGACGCCGCCGAGGGCTCCTCCGGTGCCGCCATCCTCATCGTCCTCATCTTCGTTGCAGCCACCGCCGCGATGGCCGCGCTCACCGGCTCCGGCACCGCGCCCTACTTCGCCTTCTCTGAGGTGGTGCCCAACCTGGCCTCGCAGACCTCCATCCACGCCCCGCAGATGCTCACCGCCATTTGGGGTACCTCCAACCTGATGCGCCAGGTCTCCCCGGTCAACGCCGCAGTGCTCATTGTTGCCGGCGCCATCAAGGTCAATCCCATCCAGTTGGTCAAGCGCACCTCCGTGCCCATGATTGTGGCGACGGTGCTCAACACGCTGTTTGCGTTCATGTTTATTGGGTAGCGGTTTCCGCGCGGGCTCAACGTTAATCACGGAGCCCGCGGTACGTTTTGGTAAATAAGGTCCCCCAAATCCGAAAATCTGCGGGCATATTTACGAAAACGTACCGACCAAGCGTGCACGACGTACATATCGATCAAATAAGGCCCCAGATCATCGAAGTTTTGGGGCCCTATTTGTTAGAACCGTCACGGCTCTAAGGCGGAGCCTACTGACTGCCGTACAATTGCTTAGACAATGAATCCCATCAAGGGTGAAGGAGCAACCATGCTACTTGCTGAAGCCTTGGCCGAGCGCGCCCAGGCGCAGGAGCGCCTCAACTCGCTGAGTGACCGCCTCGCGGCGACGGTCCGCATACAGGAAGGCGACGAACCGGATGAGAACCCCACGGATCTCCTCCGCGAACTCGAGGGCGTGACCAAGCGCATCGACGAGCTCGTCATCGCCATCAACGCCACGAACACGGCCACCGCGTTCGACGATGAGATCACGCTCATGGAAGCGCTGGCGCTGCGCGATGGTCTGCTGCGCAAGCGCCGCATCTACCAGGGATTGGCAGAGCGTGCGGGTGCGCGCCACGACCGTTACTCCCGCTCAGAGATCAAGTTCGTGGCCACGGTGCCCGTGCCGAAGCTGCGCGAGCGCGCCGACGATCTGGCCCGCCAGTACCGCGAGCTAGATACCCGTATCCAGCAGCTAAACTGGAATACGGAACTGATAACTAAATAAGGTCTGCCGCTAGTTGTGCCGCATTCTTGCGGCGCTTTCGCTTTGTGTCGCATTTTTGCGGCACGTCATGTCGCGCGCCACGCGCGCGACGGTAGCCCACACTTTTCGCAGCGAGCGCACCCCTTCTGGGCAGGGAAAAGTCCAGTGCTTCTCAGGCGCCTTCGTAGCGCAAGAAGGCAGGGAGGTTCGATTCCGTCCCACTGTATGGTGTACCGCGCTGGTACGGAGTACACGTGCACATTGACGGGGATAATCCCGCAGTATTGTTTATTGTTTATCACCGCCGCGCTGGGCGGAGAGTGTGGGTGAGGGTTGGGAATGGGGACTATACTTCCGGCGCACCGCTTTCCAATTAAGCTGGTGTGCCATGAGCGAGCAGAAGAACTACAGCACCGATAATCCGTTCAAGCCGGAGCTCTGGCGCCCCGTCGAGGGCTTTGAGGACCTCACGGATATCACCTACCACCGGCTCATCAGCGATGAGCCGAAGCCCAAGCGGAAAGACGGCATCGTCCGCATCGCCTTCGACCGCCCGGAGGTGCGCAACGCGTTTCGCCCCCACACGGTGGATGAGCTCTACCGCGCGCTGGACCACGCGCGCCGCACGCCGGATGTCGGCACGGTGTTGCTGACCGGTAACGGACCTTCCCAGAAGGACGGCGGCTGGGCATTTTGCTCCGGCGGTGACCAGCGCATCCGCGGCCGCTCCGGGTACCGCTATGCCACGGAGCACGCGCATGATGACGCAACTGCCGACGAATCCACCGTGGACACTGCCCGCGAGAAAGTCGAGGGCGGCCGCCTGCACATCCTGGAGGTCCAGCGCCTCATCCGCACCATGCCCAAAGTGGTCATCGCCGTGGTTAACGGCTGGGCCGCCGGCGGCGGGCACTCCCTGCACGTGGTGTGCGATATGACCATTGCCTCCCGCCAGGAGGCCCGCTTCAAGCAGACCGACGCCGACGTCGGTTCCTTCGACGCCGGCTATGGCTCGGCTTACCTGGCCAAGATGGTGGGCCAAAAGTACGCCCGCGAGATCTTCTTCTTAGGCCGCACCTACGATGCACAGCGCATGTACGAGATGGGTGCGGTCAACGAGGTGGTTGACCACGCCGATCTGGAGGACGCCGCCATCAAGATGGGGCGCGAAATCAACATGAAGTCCCCCACCGCCCAGCGCATGCTCAAGTTCGCCTTCAACCTCACCGATGATGGCCTCATGGGCCAGCAGGTCTTCGCTGGAGAAGCCACCCGCTTGGCCTACATGACCGACGAGGCTGTCGAGGGCAAGGAATCCTTCCTGGAAAAGCGCGAGCCCAACTGGGATGACTTCCCGTACTACTACTAACCGTCAGTCCACGAGGAGAACCCACAGTGCTCTACTTCGCCATCGCCCTCGCGGCCATCGCGCTGGTTGCCGTCATTGCATCTCGCGTGTGGATGCTGCGCCACATCAAGCAGGCCCAAAGGGACGGTGAGCGCCCCTTCGACCAGGAGGACGAGCTCATCAACCCCTATGAGCACCGCGGGCGGTAACCTAGCTAACCGTGACCATCCTCTCCCCTCTGCCTGTCAATCCACATGACCCCGCCGCCATCCTGCCTGATCTGGAAGCGGCCATCGCAGGACAAGCCACCTTCCTGCCCGTCCCGGCGGAGGACCGTACCCGCGCGCAGCTGCTGCGCAACCACATGCGCGCAGGAGAACCCATTGATTCCCCCATCGCGCTGGTCGTGGCTACCTCTGGGTCCACGGGCACACCGAAGGGCGCGCAACTCACGGCTGCCAACTTGGTCTCCAGCGCCGATGCCACGCACCGGGCTCTCGGCGGCACCGGTCAGTGGCTGCTAGCCATGCCTGCCTCCCACATCGCGGGCATCCAGGTATTGGTGCGCTCGCTCGTCGCGGGTGTAGAGCCGCTCTGCCTTGACCTGTCGGAAGGTTTTTCCATCCCCAATTTCGCCCGCGCCGCGCACGAGCTGGCCGCCACCGGGGATCGCTCATACACGGGACTGACCCCCATGCAGCTGGCCAAGGCCATGGATTCTCTCGAGGGAATCGAGGCACTGCGCACCTTTGATGCCATCCTCGTCGGGGGCGCTGCCACCCACCCGCAACTATTGGATTCGGCGAAGAAGCTGCGCATCAATATCGTCACCACCTACGGTTCCTCAGAAACTTCCGGTGGATGCGTCTACGACGGCCGTCCCCTCGATAGCGCTCTTGTTCGCATCGGCGAGGAAAACCGCATCTACCTCGGCGGGCCCATGATTGCGCAGGGCTACCGAAACGTGGACTCAGACGCCTTTATGGTGGATGAATCCGGCACCTCGTGGTTTGCTACCTCCGACGCCGGCGCGCTTCACGACGGCCACCTCACCGTCACCGGGCGCCTCGACAACATCCTGAACACCGGCGGGCTCAAGCTCCACCCGGAGCAGCTCGAGCAGCACATCCTGCGCGTGCCGGGAGTGGAGAGCGTGTGCGTGGTTGGCATCCCCCACCCACGCTTGGGGCAGATGATCGTTGCCGCCTATACCGGATGGGCGGATGTCGGCGATATCCTCGTGGCTCTCGATGACGTTGGCCTTCCCCGGTGGCACATCCCCAAGGATTTCAAGCGCCTGCCTGAACTCCCCACCACCGGCCCCGGCAAGGTTGACCGCCTCGCCGTCGCCCGCACGTGGGGCAGCTAAGCCTCCGCTTCGCCAAAGCTGCGTACGGCAATGCCGCGCGCAGCGGATTCCCCGAGGGGGAAGTGCGCACCGCCGTCGACGGCAACCTCGAGCACACCCGCAACCGAGGGGGCAACGACGGACAATTCCACTCCCGGCCGCACTCCATTTTTATCCAGGTAGCGCAGAAATTCGCCATCCGCGTCAGTGACCTGCTCCACGGTGACGGGGGTCTGCGCGGGGACGTCGATAAGCGTAATGCGCGAGACCGGCTCGGCAGTGCCATCCGGGGCAGGTATGGGATCACCATGCGGATCGCGGGCGGGGTTGCCCAGGAAAGAATCGAGGCGTTCAACGAGCCTGTCGGACGTCGCGTGCTCTAGCATTTCCGCCTCATCGTGCACCTCATCCCAGGTATAGCCCAGAGTGCGCACGAGGAAGGTTTCCAGGAGTCGATGCCGGCGCACCATTGCCACAGCCAGCCGCCGGCCTTCCTCAACAAGCCGAACACCAAAGTAGCGTTCGTGTTCCACCAGCCCCTTCGCGGCCAGGCGCTTGACCGCCTCCGACGTGGTGGGCAGCTTCTGCCCCGCCGCTTTAGCTAGGTCCCCCAGCGGCATCGCGGTATTAGCGCCCTCTTTCTCCTCATAGGTCCAGAGGATCTTGAGGTAATCCTGGGTGCGTTCGGGCAGCTCGCTGATGTGCATACCCCCATCGTAGTTCAGCCTATTGCTTCCAACGGTTTCAGCACTTATGCTCTTTCAAGTTCAATCCATTGAACATCGACATTCACTTTTAATAAGAGAGGTTTCCCGTGAAGAAACTTATTGCGCTTCCCCTCGCTTCCCTCGTGGTCGCAAGCACGCTGAGCGCCTGCACCAGCAGCGACTCCACCGAAGCCCAGAACGATAACCTGACGATCTTCGCCACGACCGGTTACTTGGCTGATGCGGCCGCCAATATCGCCCCGGACGCCGACATCACCACCATGGTCGGCCCCGGCGGCGATCCACACACCTACCAGCCCACCACGCGCGATATTGAAAAGATGCAGGATGCCGACCTCGTCCTCTGGAATGGCCTTCACCTCGAGGCGCAAATGGTGGACCAGCTCTCCTCCCTCGGTGAAAAGCAGCTAGCTGTCGGCGAACAGCTCGATACTGCTGACCTTCTGCCGTGGCCCGAGCAAGGTGACAAGGGCGAAAAACTCTACGACCCGCACATCTGGAATAGCCCCGAGCTGTGGAGCCAGGTCGTCGATCATATCGGCACCAAACTCGGCGAAATCGACTCTGACAATGCCGAAGACTATGCCGCGGCCGCCGATGCTTATGAAGACAAGATTGCAGCCGCGCACGACAAGGCCGCTAAGGAACTCGAAAGCGCCTCCCCGCGCGTTCTTATCACCGGCCATGACGCCTTCAACTACTTCGGCAAGACCTTCGACTTTGAAGTCCAAGCCACCGACTTCGTGACCACCGAAGCCACCAAGTCCGCCACTGAGATCTCCGAGCTCGCGGATACGATCGCGGAGAAGAAGGTCCCCGTTATCTTCCAAGATAACCAGGCGAACCCACAGGCCATCACTTCTCTCAAGGAAGCCGTAGAAACCCGCAACTGGACCGTCACCATCTCGGATGAAGAGCTCTTTGCCGATACCCTCGGCCCGGAAGCCCCAACCGATACCTACCTCGGAGCCTTCGAACATAACGCTAGCGCCGTGGCGAAAGCACTAAGCTAATGCTCAGCGTAGGAAACCTCACCGCCGGCTATCCCCGCACGCCGGTGCTTCACGACGCCTCCTTCACCCTCACCCCCGCGACTATCACCGGGCTGGTGGGTGCGAACGGGTCGGGAAAGTCTACTCTGGTCCGCACGCTGGTAGGGCTCCTTCCGCCTCTAGCCTGCGGGTCGATGACCTTCGATGGCGTCGATCTGGCACATTTTCGGCAGCGGCTCGGATATATGCCACAACATGCGGATATCGACTGGAATTACCCTGCCACCGCCTTCGACATCGCCCTGATGGGCCGCACCGCCGGGCTGCGCTGGTGGCAGTGGCCCAGCCGCGCTGACAAAGACGCCGCCCACGCAGCACTTGCGCGCACCGGAATGCAGGCACACGCGCAGCTGCCGATTTCCGCCCTGTCTGGTGGTCAGCGCCAGCGCGTGTTGTTGGCGCGCACGCTCGTTAGCGAGCCGGAATTCATCATCCTCGACGAGCCCTTCGCTGGTGTCGATGCCGCGAGTCAGCGCGCCATCATGGATGTACTCAAGGAACTGCGCGAGAACGGCGTGACCATCCTGCTGGTGCATCACAACCTGGCGGAGGTCGCCGACTTTTGCGATGAGGTCCTCATGGTCGGCCACGGCCGGCTCATTGCTGCTGGCCCCACCGAGCAGGTACTTACCGAGTCCGCCATTGCCGACATGTTTTCCCTGCCATCATGAACCCACTCGAGCTTCTTCAGAACTACACCTATACCCAGGCACTCCTGGGCACCGTGCTCATCGGTGGCTGCGCTGGCGCGCTAGGCCCACTGGTATATGTTCGCCGCACCAGCCTGCTGGCCGATGCCATCTCGCATTCTTCCCTGCCTGGACTGCTCACCGCCTTCCTCGTGGCCACCGCCATTGGCTGGGACGGGCGAAATGTCTGGCTTCTTTCTTGCGGCGCCCTGCTCACCGGAACCCTCGCGGTGGGGTGCATTCACCTCATCCCGCGGTTAACTCCCCTGGGGCAAACCACTGCGATGGCGGCCACGCTAACCACATTTTTCTCGGTGGGCATGCTGCTCATGCAGTATATTTCCCGCCGACCATTGCCTGGCAAGGCCGGAATCCAGGATTATTTGCTGGGAAATGCCTCCACGCTCACTCGCGCGGATGTACGGTCCACACTCATCATCGGTGGCTGCGTGCTGCTTTTTCTTTTCCTCATTCACACCCGGCAGGCCGCAGTCACTTTTGATTCAAGTTTTGCCCAGGTAGCCGGCATCCGCACCTCGTTCCTCAACGCGGCTAGTTTCTTCGCCCTCACCGCCATCACGGTGCTCGGCGTCAAAGTCGTCGGCGTAGTGCTCATGGTCGCCGTGGTCATCAGCCCTGCCGCCGCTGCCCGCCCCTGGACCACGCGCTTGCTACCTTTCATCGCGCTCTCCGGGTTCTTCGGCGCGGCCACCGCTGCTCTCGGCTGCTATGTCTCCATTGCACACGGCCCGCTGCCCACCGGTCCGGTCATCGTCTTGGTTCAGGCGGCGCTCGTCACCATCAGCCTCCTCAGCAGAAAGCTCGCCTCATGACCCTCGCCGCCACCGCTTGTCTCCTTGCCGTCCTGACCGCCTTGGCCTGTGCTATCCCCGGCACCTTTGTTGTCCTCAAAGGCCAGGCCATGCTGATCGACGGCATCGGCCATGCCGTCCTTCCCGGAATTGCCGTCGGCTACCTCTTTACCGCAGATCTAGATTCACCCATCTTGCTCGTTACCGCGGCCGCTGGCGCCTTGGTGGTGGCGTTGGGAACTGACGCACTACAGCGCAGCCCGCTGGTGACTGCTGATTCCGCCCTCGGATTGGTCTTTCCCGCCCTGTTTGCCGCCGGAGTCATCCTGATTTCTACGCACATGAGCCACGTGCACCTTGATGTCCACGCCGTTCTCGTCGGTGATCTCAACCTCGCGGCCTTCTCCAATCCCAACTATTGCTACATCATGGCCGCAGTGCTGGGTATCAATGCTCTCTTCCTCGCCCTTACACTGCCGCGTTTATCCGCCACGACTTTTGACGCCGATTTTTGTGCCGCACGCGGGGTGCCCACGCGCGTTCTTCACATCATATTTATGACCGTGGTTGCCTGCACCGCCACCGCCGCCTTTCACGCTGCCGGTGCCATGCTGGTCATCGCTCTCATGGTATTCCCGACGATGACCGCGCGGCTGCTTACTCAGCGCGTGCCCACGCTGGTGTTGACCGCCTGTGGCGTTGCCGCTATCAGCGCGGTCGTGGGATTTTGGGTTGCCTATGTCCTTGACGCGGCTACCTCTGCCGCAATGACAGTCACCAATGCCGTTATTTTCGTTGCAGTGCTCATCATCTACCGCTTTCGCCAACGCACCAGCTCATTGCCGCAGCACACCACACCAGTGGCACAATAGTGAGCATGTCTGCCTATTCCGCCACTCCTGCCGATTGGCTCCAGGGTGCTCGCCCGCACACCTGGGCCAATGCTTTTGCTCCTGTTATCGCTGGTACCGGTGCCGCCGCCGCGGCCCACGGTCTGCACTGGGGACGCGCATTGCTGGCACTCATCGTGGCCTGGGCTCTTATCATCGGCGTGAACTACGCCAACGACTACTCCGATGGCATCCGCGGCACCGATGATGACCGCACCGGCCCCCAGCGGCTTACCGGCGGCGGGCTGGCCAAACCGCAACACGTCAAGTTCGCCGCCTTCGCCTCCTTCGGCGTGGCGGCTATCGCGGGCATCTCACTCTCCCTAGCTGCCAACGCCGCCTCGTTCATCCTCGTCGGCGCCGTGTGTATCGCCGGTGCCTGGTTCTACACCGGTGGCAAGAACCCCTACGGCTACCGCGGGTTCGGGGAAATCGCCGTTTTCGTGTTCTTCGGACTCGTCGCGGTCCTAGGTACCGAGTACACACAGGCCGGCCGCATCACGTGGACAGGCCTTGCCTTAGCCGTGGGTATCGGCGGTATGAGTGCGGCGGTAAACCTGGCCAATAACATCCGGGACATCCCCTCCGATAAGGCCACCGGCAAGATCACTTTGGCGGTGCGCCTGGGTGATAAAAAGTCCCGCACGCTATTCATGACCCTCTTGCTGCTGCCGGTACTACTCACCATCGGCCTAGCCTTCGATTCCTGGGCCGCGCTCGCTTCGCTGCTCTACTTCCCTCTCGCGCTGGGTGCTATCCGCACCGTCAACCGCGGCGCACGCGGCCCGAAACTCATCCCAGTACTTGGCATGGCCGGCCGCGCGATGCTGGTGTGGGCGGTTATCAACGCTGTAGCGCTGGCTCTGGTTTAACCACCGATTTAGCGGCCAGCCAGCTCCTCTTGGACCCACTTCTTGTGGGCCTTGCGCTGCGCGGAGTACTCCGCCAGCGTCTGAGTGGCTTCCATGCGCCACGTGGAGAAGATCAGCATGGACAGCGGCAGCGCCACAAACAACGCCAACAGGGCGGAGACCAGCAGCGGAAAGGTCCCGAGAACCGCCATGGCCAGCAGCTGAATCACCGCGGTGAGCACAATGAACAGCACCACGCGGGCAGCCCCGTACTTCCACAAAGCGACGCGGGAGCGGCGCTTGAGCGCCGGGTCCGGCTGGGGCGGTTCGGAGTTCTGGGAGGCGTTGGTGGTGTTTTCTGTCTGACTCATAATTCTCACTTTTGCTTTGCGGGCATTCCGTAGAATACAACGCATGGGTCGATTGATACTACTACTCTTGTTTGTCCTCGCGGCGGTCCTCGTATGGAAGGCCTTTGGTCCGTCGAGTTGGAATAAGAAGGTGCAGCAGACACAGCAGCCGCAGCGCCCCGCAATCAAGGGCCCAGACGATGACGAAGAGTTCCTGTGGAACCTAGAGAAGCAGCGCTTCAAAGAGCGCCGCGCCAGGGAGCGGGAGGCAGAGCGCCAAGAAGAAGAGCGCCGCCGTCGCTCACAGGGTTCACAAGGTTCCCAGAAACCCAAGGCCCCCGAGGACAAAGACAATAAAGCCGACGAAGCCTAAGCCTTCGGCTCGAAGGTCATCTCAAGGCCGAGGGCCTCAGCCACCGCAATCACCTTTTCCCAGCGCACGCCAGAGCCGCCGTGCTCGATGGTGTGCAGCGTGGAGCGCGAAATCCCGGCCTTCTCAGCCAGCTCCTGCTGCAAGATACCGAGTTCTCGGCGGCGCTGCGCAAAGCCCTCACCGAGAGCGATGAGCTGCGGGTTATCGCCCGCCGGCTTGCCCTGTTTGTGCCGCGGCTTAGGGGTATCCGCCATTTAGTTCAGCCCCGCATAGGAGTGCAGGCCGGAGACAACCATGTTGATGAAGAACAGGTTGAAGATCATGAGCAGCATCGCCGCGATGTTGATATACGGCGCGGCCTTGCGGAAGGCCGGCGTCGCGCGGGCGTGCAGGTAGGCGGCGTAGAGGATCCAGGTGGCGAAGGATACGGTCTCCTTCGGGTCCCAGCCCCAGTAGCGTCCCCATGTGGACTCGGCCCAAATAGCGCCCAGTACAATACCCAGGCCCAGAGTCGGCAGCGTCACCACGCCCAAGCGGTAGGCCAAGCGGTCCAACTTCTTAGCAGAAGGAAGCGGGCGGGCAAGCGCACCAAAGAAACCGGACTCACTGCCCTTCGGCTGGAACTCACGCAGCACGCTGAGCAAAGAAGCGATACCGGAGACCACGCCGATGGACGCACCCAACGAGACCACAGTGACGTGGATGGGCAGCCAGTGAGACTGGAGTGCCGGAACCACCGGAGCGGATTCCGCATAGAGCTTGGTGGAGCCGTAGAACATCAGCGCCAGAATCGGCGTGAGCAGCCACGGCCACAGAGTGCGCCATTCCTTGCGCTGCATGGCGATGGTCGCCACCACCATGGCGCCGGCGGTCACCATGAGCACGTACTCGTAGAGGTTGCCAAACGGGAAACGCCCCGTGGCCAGGCCGCGCAGCACAATGGCCGCCAAGTGTAAGGCGATACCCAACCACAGGAGCATCTGCGTCATGCCGCCGAGCTTGTCGGCGTTCTCCCGCTTCTTCGACAGATCCGCGTCTAGGTCAGCATCGGGGCCAGTGCTGGCTGTCGGGGGGACGTCGCCAAGCGCGGCACTGTCTGCCGAGGCCCCCACGCTAGCGAGTTCGCGCTGCTGCGCCACAGCAGTCGTGCGGGAGCGCATCGCCTCGATGATGCTGTGCATCCGGCCGTAGTAGACCAGGGACAACACCAAGGCGAGAGCATAAACGACGAACGCGGTTTGCACCGCGATGTCGGAAAAGTTGGACAGATTTTGATCAACCTGCATGAGTGGGAAACCTTGCCTTCACAATCGTGCCTACACCGTGCTTCACGCACGAGGCTGCATGAGCGGAGAGATTTATGGTGCTCATCAGAGTACCCCCCTTCAGCGGGAGTATCCAACTTTTGACGGATAGCTTTCTCGCCTTTAGTCGGCGGAGTAGAGTTCGTCTTCCTCGATTTCATCGGGATCCGGCAACTCCAAGAGCTCGCGGTGCAGCTTGTGGAACTCCTCGGACCAGCCGGCACGGTCGGTACGGGCAAGTCCACCCATCTCAATGTCGGTGCCGCCGTTGGCGCCCGGCCGGATGCGTACCCACACGCGGCGGCGCTTAATCACCAGCGAGCCAACCAGGGATACCAGCATGACCAGTGAGGACACGAGGACCCAGCTTTGGAAGGGGTCATAGGATACCTGGTAGTTCGCGAACTCGGAGGCGCCGTCGAAGGTGATCTTCGTGCCGTCGTCCAGCGTGACCGATTCACCCTGGTTCAGGTTGACGCGGTCGATCTTCTGCAGCTGGCCCGTGTGGACCAGGTTGGAATCGAGGGAGAAGAAGGACTGCGGGGTACCCGTGTCCAGGCCGGCATCGCCGCGGTAGATATCGATGGCCACGGCAGGATCGAGCATCGCCGGGTAGGAGGATTGCAGCAGCTTGCCGCTCTCGCCGGACCACTCGGCGGTCGGGGCAAACAGGCCCTGGATGGCGATCTGGTTTTGGCGGCGCTCAAACAGATCCGGGTACATGCCCGCCGGAGGATCGAAACGCATCACGCCTTCGGAGAGGAAAAACGTGGTGTCTGTGGGCTGGAACTGGATGGTCTGCGTGCGCTTTTCACCGTTGGGCCACTCCACCGTCATCGTCGGCGCAAAGCCGTGACCCTGCAGGTAAACGCGGTTTTTGTCAATGCGCAGCGGGTGATTGACCTGCAGCTGGTAGTCCTCCCAGGTCTCCGGGTCCGTGAAGATGTCGTCGCCGGCGGCATAGGACACGTTCGAGGTGAACATCTCCGCCTGGCCATTGGGCAGGTAGTCCGCGGTGAAGTCGTGGGCCAGGAAGCAGAAGGGGTGCAGGCCGGTGCCGTCGAAAAGCGGGCCGGCGCGGAAGGAGTCATAGACGGAGGTCGAGGTGTTGCAGAACTCCGTGGATTGCGCCTGCTCTTGGGTCTGCCCCTGGGAGTTCTTTTCCGTGACCACGATGACCTGTCCCTCGTAGTGCACCAGACGCCCGGCTGCCATGGTGAGCAAGATTGCCACCAACGCGATATGGAAGATGAGGTTGCACAGCTCGCGGGCATAGCCGCGCTCCGCGGAGAAGGATTGCGCACCCGCGCGGTCCTTCTCGGGCGAGACCTCGGAGACTCGCCACTTCTTCAGCATGGTTGTGGTGGCCGCTGCGATCTCCTCCGGGGACTTTTCCGAATGCCCGGTGGCGTTGAGCGGCATCTTTTCCAGATACTTCGGCGCGCGCGTCGGCGGTGTGCGGTAGGCCTTGTAGTGATCCCAGGAGCGCGGGATGATGCAGCCCACCAGAGAAATCATGAGCAGGACGTAGATGGCCTGGAACCAGACGGAGGAGAAGACGTCGAAAAGCTGCAGCTTGTCGTAGATCTCCGCCACCTTGCCGTTGGTCTCAATGAAGTCGTTGACGTTAGATTCATTGAGCGAGCGCTGCGGCAGGAGCGATCCGGGAATGGCGGCGATGGCCAGCAAGAAGAGCAGCGCCAGCGCGGTGCGCATGCTGGTCAGCCAGTGCCAGGCCTTGCGGATATATCTCACGAAAAATCTCCTTTACAGCAGCGTCGCGCCATAGGACACGGTCCACTGGCGGATGGCGTTGATGAAATCTCCCCACAGCCCGGTCAGCAGCGCCAGGCCGACGAGGATCATGGCGATGCCCCCGAGAATCTGGATGGTCCGGGAGTGCTCCCGCATCCAGGTCACGGTGCGCATGGCCTTAGCGGAGCCCAGTGCCACGAGCAAGAAGGGCAGGCCCAGGCCCAGGCAGTAGCCAATAATGAGGATGGTGCCGCGCAGCGCGGTGGTTCCCTCGGTGCCGGCGGAGACAGACAGGATGGCAGCCAGCGTGGGGCCCAAGCACGGGGTCCAGCCCAGGGCGAAAACCCCGCCGAGCAGCGGCGCGCCCAGCCACGTGGTCCAGCGCCGCGGCGCCATGCGCGTGTCCTTCTGTAGTACCGGCACCACGCCCATGAACACCACACCCATGAGGATGGTGATGACACCGCCGGCGCGCATGAGGGTATCCGCGTTGAGCGTCAGCGCCGAAATGGCGCCGAAGACTGACACGGTGGCTAGGACGAAAACGACGGTAAAGCCCAGCACGAAGAGTGCTGCGGCACCGACGACGGCCCAACGCCGGCGCTTGCCGACGCCCACCCCCAACTCCTCGTCATAGCTCACCTCACCGCCGACCACGGAGGCGAGGTAAGAGATATAGCCAGGAACCAGTGGAACCACACAGGGTGAGGCGAAGGAGACCAATCCGGCCACGGCCGCGGCGAGCACTCCGATCAGGAGCGGGCCGGACACGGCGGCATCGGCGAAGCTTTGCCCCATACCGTCAGCGGCAAGGATCACTGTTCTTTCTCCAGTTCGTCGACGACCTCGAGGACATCCTTTTCCGTGATCTCGGTCAGGAAGACCGCGGCGGGGCGGTGCTGCTTATCCAGAACAATGGTGGTGGGCACCACGGAGGTGGGCACGCCGCCGAGGGCCGCAGCCGTCTTGAAGGGCGGGTCGTAGATGGAGGGGTACTCTAGGCCGTTATCGGCCATAAAGTCCCGGGAGATCTCCGGGTTGAAGTCCTTGACGTTAATACCCAGTACGGTGCCGACCTTGCGCTTTTGCAGCTCCGCGTGGATGGCCTGGAGGTCATCCGATTCGGAGCGGCACGGCGCGCACCACTGACCCCAGGAGTTGAGGACGACGATCTGGTCTTTGAAATCCGAAAGCTTGATCGTCGTGGACTCATCCCGCAGGTCCTCACCGGAGAAATCCTTGAGCGGCTTGCGGTCTTCCTCCGCATAGCGGATGGTGGTCTGCCCGCCGGGCGAGATGAACTCGAAGGTGCCGCCGGAAGCCACGGCGTTCTGCGCGTTTTCCTCGCTTTGCGCACAGCCTGCCAAGGCAAACACAGCAAGGACACCGGCCGCGGCGGCGCGGATAGTTCTGCGTCCCATTAGATGTCCTGCGCCGGTTCGGAGTAGAAGATATCGATGATCTCGCGGTCGCGGTAGACCAGCGAGGTCACCGAGGCCAGGTCGCATTCGCGGTCCCACGGCGCGTGGGCCAGGCGCTTGCCCAACACGGTGCGCTGCACCATGACGATGGGCAGCTGGTGGGACACCACGATGGCCTCGTGCCCCTCGGCCTTGGAACGAGCACGCTCGGCAGCGTCCATCATGCGCGCGGCGATCTCCTCAAAAGGCTCGCCCCACGAGGGCTCAAGCGGGTTGACCATGAGCGGCCAGCGCTGCGGGTTCCACAGCTGCGAATTCCATCCCTTGGTGCGCAGGCCCTCGAAGCGGTTGCCGGATTCGATGACGCCCTTATCGACGTCCACCTCCAAGCCCGTTACCTGTGAAATAGGCAGCGCGGTTTCCTGCGCGCGCTGCAGCGGCGAGGCCGCCAGGTAGGTCACGTCATGGCCTTCGAAGGCTTTCGCCGTGCGCGCGGCCATCGAGTGCCCACGTGAGGACAAGTGATAGCCCGGGATGCGCCCGTAGAGGATCTTATCCGGGTTATAAACCTCGCCGTGGCGGACGAAGTGGACGATGGTGGTGGACATATGCCTGTGTCTATCCCCTCAACATGGTTGGTTTATTGCGGGCGCTGCGCGCTGGCAGCGGCCTGGGCGGCAGGCTTGAGAGCTGCCTCGATTACCTCAAAATCATTGTCCGTGAGCGCGTCAGAGACAAACCAGGTCTCGAAGGCTGACGGCGGAACGTACACGCCGCCTTCCAGCAGTGCGTGGAAGAAGGGAGCGAAACGCCAGGTATCGGCTGCCTGCATATCGGCGAAGTTACGGCCCTGGCCCTCGGCGAAGCGGATGGAGAACATCGTCTCCGCGCGCTGGATGTGGTGTGCCACTCCGGCGGCGCTCAGTGCCTCGGTGATGAGGCCGGCCAGGCGATCCGCGTTAGCCTGCAGGCGCGGGTACAGCTCTTCGTTGGCCAGCTCCAGGGATGCCAGGCCAGAAGCCATCGCCACCGGGTTACCGGACAGCGTGCCTGCCTGATAGACGGGACCGGCAGGTGCCAGCGAGGCCATGACGTCGGCGCGGCCGCCAAAGGCGGCTGCGGGCAGGCCACCGGAGACCACCTTGCCGAAGGTCACCAGGTCACCCGCTACCCCATCGACGCCGAACCAGCCCTTGTAGGAGGTGCGGAAGCCGGTCATGACTTCATCGAGGATGAGCAGGGCGCCGTCGGCATGCGCGATCTCCTTGAGCGCCGCGTTGAAGCCCTCCTCCGGGGCCACGGTGCCCATGTTGCCGGCGGCTGCTTCCGCAATAATGCAGGCGATCTCTCCCGGGTGCGCGGCAAAGGCCTCGCGGACGGCGTCGAGATCGTTGTAAGGGACAACGATGGTATCTGCGGCCGAAGCGCCGGTCACGCCCGGGGAATCCGGGAGCGCGAAAGTGGCTACGCCGGAGCCAGCCGACGCCAACAGCGCATCCACGTGGCCGTGGTAGCAGCCTTCAAACTTCAGGACCTTGGCGCGGCCGGTGAAACCGCGGGCCAAGCGCACGGCGGACATGGTGGCCTCGGTACCGGAGTTAACCAGGCGCACCTGCTCCACGGCGGTGCGCTTGACGATGTGCTCCGCCAGCAGCGTCTCGCCCTCGGTCGGGGCGCCGAAAGACAGACCGTCGGCAGCCGCCTTCTGCACTGCCTCCACGATGGCCGGGTGGGCATTGCCGTGAATCATCGGGCCATAAGAGCTGACCAGGTCGACGTACTCATTGCCGTCGATATCCCAAAGGCGGGAGCCCTCACCGCGAGCGATAACGCGGGCTTGGCCGCCCACGGATCCGAAGGCGCGGACCGGGGAATTCACACCGCCCGGGGTGACCTTGGTGGCGCGCTCGAACCACTCGGCGGACTGGGACGTATTCTGCTGGTTTAGCTGGCTGGAGTTAGGCATAGCCCACATTGTATCGGTTTTAGCCCTATACAAAAGTTGGAGTCCCCTCGTGTCTTGCAGCCTCCTCTCCACCACCTCGCGAGCACCCTGAGCGCGCTCGCGCTGCGCACCCGCCATGGGAACGCTATGCTGGCAGCACACTGTTGATTCTGCCTTTCTTTAATTAAGCGCTGGGGTGCGCTGTGGGAGGCACTACTTAAGGGGGATTCCCATGGCATCGCGCCGTATTCTTGTCATTTTTGCTTGCCTTCCGCTTTCTGCCTGCGCTGCCACGCAGGCAGAACCTGCTCCGCGAGCCGAGCCCAACCCCACCACCTCGGCCCAGCTGCCTTCCTGGAAGCCTGATGCGGTACCCCAGCCGGTCAACCGCTTGGGTGACACCACCTCCATCGCGCCAGCTCCGGCTGAACCGGAACCTACGGCCGAAGCACCAGCTCCCGCACCCGTAGTAGCCGAAACACCCACGCCACGCGTCGAAGTAGAAACCGTCACCGTCCGCGCGCCAGCGCCCGCACCAGCACCGGCGCCACGCCCGGCCCCACCGCAGCGGCCCAAACCCAAGCTAGAACTGCCCGAGCCTCCGCAGATTCCCCTCCCGCCGGAAGTCCAGGAGGGTCTCGATCAGCTACCCAAACTGCCGCCTTTGCCGAAGGCGGAGGAGATCTACATCGATGTGCCCTTCTAAAAGTCAGATGCCACATACGTTTCGATCAAATAGTGGCAGAAAATCACCCATTTTCGGGACCTTAATTGATCGAAACGTCACCAGACCTCATAGCCTCGCACCATCTAAGGGTAGACCCTGATCTACCTCCTATATTCCCCCCACTGCGCATGACAAGACACATGCCCGAGAGTTAATCTGAACCCGATTTCAATGACGGCGTTAACCTGACAGTAAGGGATTCATGAATAAGAAAGCTCTCGGCATCACTGCTGGCGCTATCGCTGCGGTTCTCCTCGCAGGCGGCGGTGGAATGTACGCACTAACCAGTGGGTCTTCCGATATTCAGCTCACCGCAACCGATGTCACGAAAACCACCAAAGAAGACCTGATCAGTTCCGTCTCCGCCTCCGGAACGGTTTCTGCCGAGCGCGAACTCTCACTGACCACCTCGCTGACCGGCCCCATCCAGTCCTTGGACGCGAAGGTGGGCGACCGCGTCGAGGCCCAGCAGCTGCTCGGCCGCATGGACACCACCGAAACCGAGCGCGAGCTCGAGGCCCAGCGCACCTCCCAGGAGGCCAGCAAGCTCGAGGCCGTCCACCAAATCGAGGATGCCCAGCTCCAGCTGCGCCAGCTTCAGGATTCCCTCGACCAAGGCCTCAACCCCGAGGTCAACAGCGCCCAGTCCGCCGTGAACTCGGCGCAGACCGAGTACGCCGAGGCGCAGCGCAAGCTCGACGATGCCCTCGCCGCCAAGGGCGACCGCCCCGAAATTGCCGAGGCCCGCGCCGCCGTCGAACAAGCACGCTCCGGGGTGCGCGATGCCGAGTCCAAGTCTTTCCAGTCCGCACTGGCCTCCCTCGGCACCGCCACCGAGGATCCTTCCGGAATCAACACCGCCAGCGCTTTCTTGAGCTACCTCGATTCCGATGAGGCCGTGCAGGACTCCGAGCGCCAGCTCAAGCAGTCCGAGGAATCCTATGGTCGCGTCCTCCGCGGCATCGACCGCGAACTGGGCGAACAACAGCGCGCCACCGCCGCCTCCTACCAAGCGGTTGCCGATGCCGAACGCGCGCTGCAAGCCAGCAACCTCGCCATCGAACAGCAGATTTCCTCCCAGTCCCAGGCGGTGAACCACGCGGTGGAATCGGCGGCGTCGGCAAGCGCGAACAACGCCAAGGAAAATGGGCCACTGGAGTACCGGCTCTCCCAGGCCGACCTGCGCTCCCCGCTGGCGGGCGTTGTCACCGCCGTCAATGGCCAGGCCGGCGCCCCGGCCGAAGGCCCCATCCTCACCGTGGCGGATGACTCCACGTTGTTGGTGAAGTCCACGGTCAAGGAGGGCGATATCGCCCGCATCAAGGTCGGCGATGAAGTCACGTTCACCTCGCCGTCGAGCCCCGGCAAGGAATACAAAGGCAAGGTCACGTTCATCTCCCCCACCGCTGAGCAGCCCGATGTCGAGGCTGGCGCAGGCGGCGGCTCCGGCAAGCCAACTGGCTCCTCCAAGCCCGAATTCCCAGTGCACATCCGTGTCGATGGCAACCGCGAAGGCCTGCGCCTCGGTTCCACCACGAAGGTGAAGATCATTACGAAGAAGGATAAGAACGCCATCACCGTGCCGCTCTCCGCCATCTTTGAAGAAGGTGGCAAGAAGAACGTCCTGGTCATCGACAACGGCACGATCCAGGCGCGCGAGGTCAAGGTGGCCAGCGAATCTGATTTCTCCGCCGCCATCTCCTCCGGCCTCAAGGAGGGCGAGACCGTCATCAGCCAGGCGGATACCCACAAGGACATGGTCGGCATGTCCGCCTCCGTCGATGGATCCGATGCTGCGGAAGAGAACGCATGAGCCGCCTCATTGAGATGCGGGGAATCGTCAAACGCTTCAACGAGGGCCTCGACAGCGAGCTGACCGTCATCCCGGGCCTCGACTTCAGCGTGGAGGAGGGCGAGTTCGTGGCCGTCGTTGGCCAGTCCGGATCCGGCAAATCCACGCTGATGAACATCATCGGCTTGATCGACCGTCCCACCGCCGGCGAGTACCAGCTGGCTGGCGTGGATGCACTGGCGCTTGGCGACGACAAACTAGCCTCCTTCCGCGGCCAAAAAATTGGTTTCATCTTCCAGAACTTCAACCTGATCGGCCGCATGTCCGCGCTGAAGAACGTGGAGATGCCCATGGTCTATGCGGGCGTTTCCGCCCACGAGCGCACCCAGCGCGCGGAAGAGCTTCTGGAGATGGTCGGTATGAGCGACCGCATGAACCACCTGCCCAATGAGCTCTCCGGTGGTCAGAAGCAGCGCGTGGCGGTGGCCCGCGCCTTGGCCAACCAGCCGGAGATTCTCCTAGCGGACGAGCCCACCGGCGCGCTGGATTCGCAGACCGGCCGCATGGTCATGGACCTCTTCCACGAACTGCACCGCACGCATGGAAAGACCATTTTGTTTATTACCCACAACCCGGAATTGGCTGATGAGTGCAGCCGCACCGTCACGATGAAGGACGGGGTGTTGTCATGAATTTTGCTGAATCCACCAAGATGGCGCTGACCAGCCTGCGCACCAACAAGATGCGCTCGGCGCTGACGCTCTTGGGCGTCATCATCGGCATCGCCGCGGTCATCGCCATCGTCACGCTCGGCCACTCCTTGCAGGCTTCCGTGCAGAAAGACTTGGACAAGGTCGGCGCCAATAACTTCACCGTCCAGGTCAAGGAGCGCCCTGAGGAGGGCGAAGAGGAAGAAGCCGATGATCCCTTCATGGGCGGCGGCTTTGTCGAGGACGAGTCCTCCATGCTCACCCCGGACATGCTGGACCGCGCCAAGGAGGTCATGGGGGATCAGATCGCCGGCATCAATATCGGCGAATACAGCTCCTATTCCGGCACCCTCGTGGTCGAGGGCACGTCCGGGGAGGAGACTGCCAACCTCCTCGTCCGCCCGACCAACCCGGACTATGTCTCCGGCTCTTCCTATTCCATCGTGGCCGGGCGCTTCCTCAGCGAGGATGATATCGACTCCAGCCGGGCAGTAACGATGCTGGATAAGGAAACAGCCACCAAGCTTTTCGACGCCCCTGAAGACGCCATTGGCCAATACGTGAGCTTTGAAAGCCAGGAGGCCTCTCCTATTGAACTCGCCGTCATCGGTGTTTTTGAAGAACCGCAAACCGGCCCTCTTGTAGGCGGTGGCCCCAGCCAATCCGCCTTCGTTCCTTACCCGCTGGAGGCCGAGTTCTCCGATTCCCCCGGTGCCGGCACCGCGTTCAGCGAGGTCACCGTTCGCGGCAACCCGGACTTGGACAAGGCCGCGGTGGCCAGCAACTTGCAGCGCGTCTTCGATAGCTACTACGAGGACAACCCTGACTACATGGTGAAGGTGTCTGACTTCAGCGATGACCTCGCATCCTTGAACCAGATCTTCACCACGATGAGCTTGGTTCTCGCGGCCATCGGCGGCATCTCGCTGCTCGTCGGCGGCATCGGCGTGATGAACATTATGCTCATCACCGTCACCGAGCGCACCCGCGAGATTGGCATCCGCAAGGCGCTTGGCGCACGCCGCCGTGATATCCGCATCCAGTTCATCACGGAGGCCATCGTGGTCTGCCTCATCGGTGGACTCATCGGCATCGCCATCGGCACCGCAGCCGGCATGGCGGGTGCGGCCGCCATCGGCTCACTCGTGGCGCCGCCGCTGTGGGCGGTCATCCTCTCGCTGCTCTTCTCGCTGGCTATTGGCCTCTTCTTTGGCTACTACCCCGCGGGCAAGGCCGCGAAGCTGGACCCGATTGAGGCACTGCGCTACGAATGATCCCACTCATCCCCCCGACTTATCAGGTATTCTAAAGCCCAAAATTTCGGGGGGACTCCATCTTGGATAAGTGGTGCGTTTTGAGTTCTTCGCACCCCAATCCCCTCTTGCCGGTACTTCCACTATCAAGAGGCACTCATGAAACTCATACAGCAAGATCTAGGTCATTCTGAAGCAGAGACCATACTTAGCGCATTGCCGGTGCCTCGCCGAAACACCTACCTCCACTTGGCTAAACAACACGGAGGCACCGATACCGACATCGATATACTCGCAGCTTATCTTTACGTTTGGAATGGTTTCATGGCATCTGTTGTTGACAGAACAACTGGTGAAGTTGAGGTTCTCTTGCGTAACTTTATCGATTCAAGATTTAGAGAGTGGAACTCCTCGCCTCCAAGAAATGGCTCGCCAGACTGGTTGGAACACCCAGAAGCACCGCTTACTCAACTTGTGCTACCGGAAGGCCGCAGTCGGCTTGCGGACCTAGCGCATTGCGATAGCTCCTTCAGCCCACCGAATCACGATGATTATGTTGCAGGTTTGACCTTCGGTATTTGGGTTCACCTACTACCTAAACCTCACGCTGGAAACAAAAACCCACGAGTGGTTCTCTGGAATGAGGCTCTCGGACCACATGTTCACAAACTAAACCGAGTTGAATTCCAGCAGTACGCAATGCTGGTAAAAGACATGCGCAACCGAGCGACGCACCGTCGCCCTCTCATAAAAGACATCCCCAAACTAGAGAAGACCCATCAGTTCTCTATCGAGCTAGCTAAGGCCATAAATCCCAAAATGGGTGTCTGGATGCGCTCGGAACGGTGGATCCCTGAAGCGCTAAAGCAATTCCCGGCGAAATAAAAGATGGCCCCAGCGATGCTGGGGCCAGAGCCTATTTGCCTTGCGGCTTGATATCCAGAAGCCTACTACGCAAGTACACAGGCGTCCACCCACCGATATAATGATTCTTCTTCGTCGTCGTTTCAAACGACGACGCGCCCTAGTGCACCACCTTCAGCCCCACAATCCCACCAATGATCATGGCGAGGAACAGCACCTTCCACACGGTTGCCGCCTCGTGCCCGGCGGCGAAGGAGTAAATGACGGTGACCACCGCGCCCACGCCGGCCCACACCGCGTAAGCGGTGCCCACGGGGATGGACTTCATGGCCCAGCCCAACCCGCCCATCGAAATGGCGCAGGCAACGAAAAAGACCACCGAGGGCCACAGCCGGCTGAAGCCCTCCGACTTATCCAGCGCCGCCGCCCACACGGCCTCGAAGGCGCCGGAGAAAATCAACACGCACCACGACATGGCCAGCCCTTTCTGGCCGTCTTGTCGCGTCACCGGGTACGGCTCCCTCGTCCGGGGCTCGCATGAATCGCAGCGAGCCTGCCCACAATAATGGCACACTGGGCGGCATGAAGATTGCATTCCTTGGTACTGGCCGCATGGGCACTGAGCTCGCCCGACACCTCCTCAAAAACCATGAGCTCACCGTTTGGAACCGCACCGCTGAGCGCGCGCAACCGCTGGTTGAGTCCGGCGCTACCCTCGCCGATTCCCCCACCGCCGCCGTAGAAGGCGCAGAGGTCATCATTACCTCGCTCTTTGGCCCCGATGACATCCGTGAGCAGATCATCGAGACCAAGCTCATCCCAGAGGACGTGACCTGGATCGATACCACGACCGTCTCCCCCGATGCCGCCCGCGAATTCGCCGCCGCGGTCGACTCTTATGTCCACGCGCCCGTCGTCGGTTCGCTGGGCCCGGCGCGCGAGGGCAAGCTCGGCGTCTATGTAGGCACGCCTGACGACGACCGCCGTGAGCTCGCCATGACCATTGCCGAGTCCTGGGCTGACGAGAACAAGCTCATCGGTGTGGAGTCCGCCACCACCGCGGCGATTGGCAAGCTCCTGGCCAACCTAGCCCTCGCCGTTACCGCGGAGGGCGTGCTGGAGGCACTCCACCTCGGCGAGTCCGAGGGCCTCGATTCCGAAGTCATCCTCGAGATGCTCGACATCACCGGCTTGGCCTTCATGAAGAACATGAAGGGCCCGTTCATCACCGGCGAGCGCAATACCACTCCGGGTGACTTCACCGTGGATGCCCTGTGCAAAGACGCCAAGCTCATGGAAATGACCGCCAACAAGCCACTTCCTGCGGTGGCCGCCGCCATCGAGCGCTTTGAGGAGCAGCAGGCCATGGGCCACGGCGACCAGGACTTCTCCTCTATCTTCGTCTTCCGCAACAAGGGCTAGGCCCGAGCGTTTAGACGCCCCGCTTTACGACGAGCCCGCGCAGCACCTCCTCCAGCTGCGCGTTATCCCCCGTGTCCTGGCTGTGAAAGCGCGCTGCAATAAACTCCGCGCGCACGCGGCTATCACTCGCTAGCCGCTCCACATCGAGTTGGTATCCTGCCGCCGTAGCCAGCGAGTCAAAGAACACCGTCTGCGTTCGGGTATTGCCTTCTCTAAAGCTGTGAACCACATTGAGCTCGCCCCACAGCTCCGCCAGCTTGGCCACAAACTCATCAATCTCTAGGCCACGCAGAAAGTCATCCTTCGCCAGCCCCGCAAACAGCTTCTCTGCTGCCTTCGTCATTTCCGGCCCCGCCGGATAGTAGGCATGCCCAGCCTTAATCATGAACTGACCTGTAGGGGCAGTCCGCTCTTCGCCCGCCCATTCGTAGACATCTTGAAACAGACGTCGATGTATGGCCTTGAAATGCGCGTAGTCAAAAGCACCTTCCACAGGTGCCGAGTCCAACTCGGCTATCCGAAGAAATACAAACTTTTCTTCCAAGATCCGTAGTTCTTCTGCGTCATCTAACCCCAAGCGATTCTTCAGAACCTTGGTCCCTGGAATGAAATAGCTCTCCCAGCCCCCGCTCATGTTTCTCCCCGCGCTCTACTTCAGCGAAGCTCGCCGAACACGAGCGATTGCTTCGTCGGCAGATAATGTCCCTGCAGCCACCTCGCGGCCCAGCTGGCGCACGTACTCATCAGTCACATCGTGGCCTGCTAGACGCAACGCAGCATCGCTCAACGCTAACGGATCACGGTCGCTACTACTGCTTTCAATTTGAACAGGCTCCGACATTGCTATCCTCCCGAGTTTTCAACTACATTTTCTCTCATTTTAGCAGCTCACAACACCAATCCCAAGGGCGCTTCCCATCTCAAGAACAACGTTCAGGGCGTGTATTTTGCTAAACTTCATCAATAAGTTTTAGCTATTGTCTAGCCGCCCAGTGTAAGGAGCTCGCCGCCCAGCAATGCTTTCCATCGACGCCGATTACGGGCATTCCACGCCCCTTGGACACCTTGAGAAGGACTTCGCCCCAGGCCGCATCTATGGCCTCGCTGGGCCCAACGGTTCAGGTAAATCCACGTTACTTGCCACGCTCGGCGGTGAGCTTGCGCCTCTCGAAGGCTCAGTGGAGTGCGACGGCCGTCCCGTCGGCACGAAGGAGCAGCCGGGTGCTGTGATTACGGTAGCCGAGCCGGTTTTTCTCCCCGACCTCACCGTGGGCGAGCACCTGGACGTGATAGGAAAGGCGGCAGGGGTGGACGTCGCCAAGCTCTGCGAGCTCTGGGCGCTTGAGCCTCTCCTTCCACACCCTGCCTCGCGCCTGTCCTCGGGCCAGCGCCAGCGCGTGTTTCTGGCTGCCCAGCTGTACCAGCCGGCGCGTGCTTTGCTTATCGACGAGCCCGAGCGCCACCTCGACGCCACCTGGACCGAGTTCCTCGCAAGCGAATTGCGCTACCTAGCCGACGAGGAGAATCGCTGCATCGTCGTGGCCTCACATTCCGACACCATCACCCAAGCCTGCGACGAGGTGGTGCAGCTGTGATGCGCACGCTATCCCGGCTAGGTGATGGCATTTGGTATCTCATCCTCGCCGGCATCGTCTTCGGCTTCGGTTATACAGTCTGGCAAGAAGTCGGCGCAGTCCTGCCTATCATCCCGGCGCGAATCACGCTGACTGGTGTCGCTCCTATTGCCGGCATCGTGGGACTGCTCGCTCTCATCGTGTTCGCCGAGACTCTTTATCCCCTACGGGCGCTATCCCGGGAACGTTGGGTGTACGTTGATCGCCCGCGCGGCAGGCTCCGCGGCACGGACTGGATCACGTGGGCGCAGCTGATCAGCTTCGGGGTGTTGGGGCTCGGCATCTGCGTGTCCACCGGGCTATCCCCGTGGTTCGCGCTGGCAGTCCCAGCCCTGCGTTTCGTCGTGGGGTGGCGCTCGTTCACGCTGGCTTCGCTTCTCAGCGCTGGGCGCACGCGCCTGGTCGGTGGATCTGGCCTTGGCCTGCTTGATTCGGAGGTCACCTCCGATGCCATTGCGAGCCAGTCCGCCTGGATTCCTCGTCGCGCCCATGCGCCCTCCACGTTGACGGGTCTCTTCTTCCGTCGTCTGGGACGACGGTGGTACATCGGCGTCGGTGCGCTCGCGGCCCTCGGCTTGACATTGGGGTTCGCCCCACAGCTCGGGGCGCTGGCTATCGTCGGATTCATGTCCGCGTGGAGCATCGTCGGCGCGGCGGTTGGGCGCGCCGCCTCCTTCGGCCGCGTCAGCGACGATGCATGGCCAGACTGGGGCCTTCCCCTTATCGCTTCTGTGGGCACGGCACTCGTTGGTGCCGGTGTCCTCCTCTTGGTGTGGAAGCTCTCCGCCATCGCAGTGGCGCTCATTGTTGCGGGCCTTAGCTGGGCGTCGTTTAAGCGTTCCCGCCCGGCACAGGTAGACAGCATGTCCATGCTGGACAGCGGCGGCTTCGGCGTCTCTTTCTCCCCCGAGGTGCTGCACTACATTGCCCGCGGCACTCTCGGCCTTGGCGTGGCGGCCCTTGCGCTGGGGTATTAGCCGGGGCTAGTCTTTCGGACATGAAGATTTTTTCCTAATTCGACGTCACTCTTTTACGCGACTTACTCGAAGGTGGATTTCTTCATGCCTATTTCTTTTTCTCATCTCACCGTCATCTGGCCCGACGGCACCCCTTGTTTCACGGATCTCACCGGAACGTTTTCTTCCCACTTCACGGGCTTAGTTGGGGCGAATGGTTCCGGAAAATCAACGCTAGCCAAGGTACTTGCTGGTCTCATTGCCCCGACTTCGGGAACGGTATCCGCGGGCTCAGTCCTCTATGTCGACCAGGATTTAGGTCTCCATACGTCTGACACCATCGCCGAAGTCTTTGGCGCAACAGAGATCCTCAGTGCCATTGCCCGCATTGAGGCTGGCGACTACTCGGAAGAGCTCGCTGCCGCTGTTGGTGAGCAGTGGGACTTAGCAGAGCGTATTGAAGCAGCTCTCGACGCTGCGGGTATCCCCTTCCCGCTGGATCGCACTATCGGCACATTGTCGGGTGGTGAAGCCGTGACTGTGGCGCTGACCGCCGCCTTCTTCCGCAAACCGGATTTCCTGATCCTCGACGAGCCCACCAACAACCTGGACTCCGAATCGCGCCAGCGCCTACTCGAGCTCATTCGCACCGCGCCGATGCCGGTTCTCGTCGTCTCACACGACCGCGAGCTCCTCGAGCACGCGGAAAGCATCGCGGAACTCTACCACGGAACACTTCGCGAGTTCGAGGGAAACTACTCCTCCTACCGCGCAGCGATTGATGCTGAGCAGGATTCCGCGCAGGCCAAGGTCAGGGAGACCAAGGCCGAACACCGCAAACAGATCCGCGAGCGCGCCGCCATGCAGACCCGCATCGCACGCGATGCCCGTCGCGGCAAGAACTTCGCCGCCTCGAAGCGCAAACCCGGCATGGCCATGGGCTTAGACAAGAACCGTTCCGAGCGCTCGGCCGCTGGGCGTTCTCAACAGGCCAACGATGCAGTCGCTGCCGCCCAGTCGGCGCACGACAAGGCGCAGCGCGCGCTTCGCGACGACACCCAGGTCCACATCGATCTCCCCGGCACTGAGCTGCCCGCGGGCACCCGCGTGCTGGTCAGCGATCTGCTGAGTATTACTGGCCCCGAGCGTGTTCGCCTCGCCGGGCCAAACGGCAGCGGCAAGACCACCTTCCTCAACCGCATCGCCCGCGGAGACGTCGAGTACGCGCTGCCCTGCGGGTACATCCGCCAACGCATCGTCTTGCCCGCGGAGAAATCGGTGTTCGACATCGTGCGGGAGGCCAACCCCGGCGCGGACCCGCAGTTCCTGCGCGACCAGCTGGCCCAGATGCTCTTTATCAACGACAAGATCCACCAGCCCGTGGGCCAGCTTTCTGGTGGCGAGCGCTTCCGCGTCGAAATCGCTCGCGTCTTGCTCAGCGATCCGGCACCGCGCTTCCTGCTTCTCGACGAACCGACAAACAACCTCGATATCCCCACCACCGACTGGCTGATTGAGGTGCTCACGAGCTACCGCGGGGCATTCATCCTGGTCAGCCACGACGAGCACGTATGCGAGCGGCTAAACCTAACGCGCACTGTTCACGTGGCCTCATAAACTGAAACCTCTCTAGCGCTCATCCCCTTTTCGTTGTACAGTTTCTTGTACAAGAAGGGAGATAGCTTATGAAAACCATGTCTTACTCGGAATCGCGAGCAAGATACGCCGAGGTCCTACAGTCGGTCGTTGATGACCGTGAGGAAGTCATCATCACTCGCAATGGTCATGAGTCTGCAGTCATCGTTTCCTTAGATGACTACAACTCTCTTCGCGAAACCGCATACCTTCTGCGTTCCCCTCGCAATGCCCAGCGCCTGCTTGACTCCATCGAGAGTCTCAACGCCGGGGAAGCAACGGAGCACGAGCTCGTTGAGGAAGATTAAGCTTCATGATTCTTTCGTGGACAGAGGAAGCATGGGAGGACTACCTCTGGTGGCAAGCTCACAACAAGAAGATCCTCAAGAGAATCAATAGCCTCATTAAAGACATTGCACGAAACGGCAATGAAGGGATAGGAAAGCCCGAACCACTCAAGTTCGAGTTGGCCGGGTTCTGGTCTCGGCGAATTACCGAAGAGCACCGACTGATCTATCGCATTAAGGGCGCGACCATCGAGATTGCTGGGTGCAGATACCACTACTAGCTAGCGTCAACTTCCCGTATCGCCTCTGCCTAAAAGGCATCTGACAAAAGGCATCAGTCATAAGGCGTTTTCACGGCCAAAAACGCCTTTTATGCTTGACAAATGGAGTTTTTAGACCCAAAGATGCCTTTTATCAGACGCCTTTTGCGGGGCGCCTTTTGCGAGGCGCCAAAAGGCAGGCGCCGACAGCGAGCTAGCTGACGAGTGCTTGCGCGGCAGCGCGGGCACCCGCGATGACGGCGGGCACGCCGACTCCATCAGCCCAGGCGCCGGCGGTGGCGATACCGGGGACGTCGGCAAGCTTGGCGCGGACAGCGGCAACGGTGGCCAGGTGCTTTTCATCATAGCGGGGGATGCCGCCGAACCAGCGCTGCGTGTAGATCTCCTCCACGCCAGCGGCGCGGCCGTCGAAGCCTGTGATCTTCTGCAGGTCATCGAGGGCGTAGTCCACCAGGTCATCCTCCTCCGCGCGCACGAGGGCATCATCGCCGAAGCGGCCGAAGGAGGCGCGCACGAGGAAGCCCTCGCGCTCGTTCAGGTGCGGCCACTTATTAGAGGAGAGCGTGAAAGCCTTGGCGCGCACGTCTGGCTCGTCGGAGGCAACGAGGATACCGGTGGCCTCCGGAAGGGAGTTGCCTTCCGGGTCCGTGGCGGAGGCGAAGTTGAAGCCGACGACCACGGAAGAAGCCAGCTGGACGGTGGCTAGTTCCTGGGCGGCCTCCGGGGCCACGGCCTTGAGCAGGCGCGCGGTTGTGGGAGCTGGGGTGGCAAAGAACACGCGATCGAAGGGACCGATATCCCCCGGCGCGCCCTTGACCTCGAAGGCATCGCCCTTGCGCGTCACGCCGGAGACGAAGGTGTCCAGGTGGATCTGCGCACCGGACTTGTCAGCCAGGGCCTCGTAAAGCTCGGCGTAGCCGCCCTTGAAGGTTCCAAAGACGGAGCCTTCGGCCGGGCTGCGGCCGGACTCGATCTGCTTGATTGCGGCCGACAGCGTGACGGGGCCGTCCTTCGCCAGTGTGTCCAGCGTGGCCGCCAGGTGCGGAACCGTGGCGCGCAGGCCTAGGTCGTCGGCCGTACAGGAGTACACACCGCCGAGCAGCGCGGAGACCACGTGGTCCACCACGTCATCGCCGTACTGCTGGCGAACGAGCTGACCCACAGAGACATCCCCGCCGATCTCCCACTCGAAGGGCTGCTCGTTGGTGATGCGCTCGTTGGTCGCCTCGGAGAAGAAGTCCTGCGGCTCGGAAGGAATACCCATGACCCCGCCCTGCGGCAGGAAGTGCAGCTCGCCGCCGGTGTACACGCGCGGGCGCAACTCCGGATTGGGCTCCACAAAGGAATCCTGCAGGCCGAGCTCCGTGAAGAAGTCCACGGCGTCCTGGCGGCGGCGGATGAAGGCCTCCGCGCCCATGTCCGTCGGACCGCCGTTGAAGGCCACGGTGTGCAGCTTGCCGCCGATGCGATCCGCTGCTTCAAAGACGAAGATGTCGTGGGAGCCCTCAGTGTTCTGCTTGATTTCCCATGCCGCGGTGAGGCCCGCGAGGCCCGCACCGATGATCGCGATCTTCATTTAGCCCTCCTCGTGGATGATGGCGACGGCACGGGTAATGGCCTCCGCCTCCGTGGTCGGCAGCACGCCGTGGCCAAGGTTCCAGATGTGTCCACGCAGGTTGCCTGCCGCGCGGGCGGCATCTATTTCTGCCTTGATGGCGCGTACTTCCTTGCGCACCGCATCCTCGCCGGCGAACAGCAGGGCTGGGTCGAGGTTGCCCTGGAGAATGTCCGCGTTGACGCGGGCCGCGGCGGCATCCATGCTCACGCGGTAGTCCACGCCCATGACCTCAGAACCGGCCTCCGACATCGCGCCGAGCAGCTCGCCAGTCCCCACGCCGAAGTGAATGCGCGGCACGCGGCCTTCTGCGACCTTAAGGATCTGCTCCGAATAAGGCAGCACGAACTCGCGGTAATCGCGCTCATTGAGGTAACCCGCCCAGGAATCGAAGAGCTGCATGGCGTCGATGCCGGCATCCAGCTGGAGCTCCAAGAAAGAAATGATCGTCGGGGTCAGGCGCTCCATGAGCTGGTGCCAGGTCTCCGGATCGGAATGCATGAGCGCCTTGGTACGCTCGTGGTTCTTCGAGGGGCCGCCCTCAATGAGGTAGCTGGCCAAGGTGAAGGGTGCGCCGACGAAGCCGATGAGGGCCTGCTTGTCGGTGAGCTCGCTCAGAATGATCTCAATGCCTTGGCGGACCTCGGGCACATCCACGTCGAGGATAGGCAGGTTGTCCACGTCCTCCGTGGTGCGCACGGGTGCATCCATGACGGGGCCGCGGCCGGGGACGATCTCCACGCCAACGCCCGCGGCTTTGAGCGGGACGACGATATCGCTGAACAAGATGGCGCCGTCGACATCGTGGCGGCGCACCGGCTGCAGGGTGATCTCCGCGAGGAGCTCCGGCATGAAACAGGAATCCAGCATGCTGATTCCCTCGCGCACCTTGCGGTACTCCGGCAAAGAGCGCCCCGCCTGGCGCATGAACCAGACGGGCGGGCGGGAGGGCGTGTGGCCAGTAGCGGCAGCAATTAGCGGCGCATCAGACAGTCGAGACATACCGTCCATTATGAATCAAAAGTTGGAGTAGGCGCCAATCAGGAGTTTTGGGCGCGACGGGCCTTGATGAAAGCCGTTGAATCCGGGTGAAAGAGGAAGTAGATGGCCACCATGAGCGCCATCGGGATAAGCAGCAAGAGCAGCCCGCCCACGCCCGCGATCAGCGCCGCAATGCTGACGAACATGGTGTAGGCAGACACCGCGGTGATGATGCGGCGCGCCCATACTGAGCCGCTTGCCAGCTGCGCGGAGCAGGCCGCGATGATGACGGCACCCACCACGTTGGAGATGGCCGCAAAACGCGTGTTGAAGCGGATATAGTCCACCTGCTCCGGGCTGAGCTGGGTGTTCGTCACCGATGTATAGGAACCAAAGATCCCCACCATTCCGGCGGTGAGCATGACAATTGCGGCAATCACGCAGACCCAGTAGGCAATGCGCAGCTGCGAAGGCCAGGTGGAAAAGTCTTGCTCACCCTGCTTCTTAGGGCGGCGTGGGCGGCGGTTATAGTCCGCGGGACCGGGGCGCTCGCTCATCGCTTGCCGTCCTTGCCGTCCTCTTTCTCCCTGTCCTTCTCTTTATTATCTTTATTCTTCTTCTCGCGCTCCTCCAGGTTTTCCTGGCGGCGCTGCTCCTCCATCTCCTTGCGCATCTGGCGCAGCTGCTCCATCTCGCCGGTGTACTCGAGCACCTCTTCCTTGGTGGAGAACATCAAGCCCATCACGGCCGCCACGCCGACGAGGATCTGCACGGCACCATCGAGTAAGAAGAGCCAATCCGGCGCGCTCGCCCCGGCGGGGCTGCTGATGAAGACGATGAGCACGCGGAGGCCAAAGTAGAGGGAGAAGGCGAACCACAGGCGCCGGCCAGTACCGGCTGCCTTGGAGTTCTTGTGGATAAAGCCCAGCATGATGCCCAGCAGCACGACGATGGCGAGTGAAATCAGCGAGCTGAACGCCACCGAGCCATAACCCACGAGCTGCACGAAGGCATCGCTGACGTCCTGCCCGGACTTCTCCGCCGCAGACTCCGCGGTCTTGCGGGCCTGAGCAAAGAGCTCATCGCGGTTCAGCAAGGTGAGCACGATGCTTAAGACCAAGTGCACCACCTCGAGCACCAGGGCAACGGTCCACACCTTGAGCATGAGGGAGACGGCTTCGGTGCGCTTGGCGTGCTCCTTATCCGGCTCCTTATTCTGCCCCGTCGGCTTTTGTGCCGACGGCGTAGTGTTCGGGCTGAACGTCACGATTCTCCTTTTACTTGAGCAAGCGGGCGGCGTCCGTGGCGAAATAGGTCAGGATCTGATCCGCACCCGCGCGCTTGAACGCGGTCAAGGACTCCAGCATAACGGCCTCGCCGTCAATCCACCCGTTCTGGGAAGCGGCCTGAATCATCGCGTACTCACCGGAGACCTGGTAAACAGCTACCGGCACGGAGGAACGCTCGACGGCACCGGCCAGCACATCGAGGTACGGCAGGCCAGGCTTCACCATGACGATGTCCGCGCCTTCCTCGATGTCCAGGTCCACCTCCAGCATGGACTCGCGGAAGTTGCGCGGGTCCTGCTGGTAGGTGCGGCGGTCCCCCTCTAGGGAGGAGCCCACGGCATCGCGGAAGGGGCCGAAGAAGGCCGAAGCGTACTTGGCCGAGTAGGCCATGATCGCAACATCCTCGTGGCCGGCCTCATCGAGGGCCTCGCGGATCGCGGCAATCTGGCCATCCATCATGCCGGAGGGGCTGACCATGTGAGCACCGGCGCGGGCCTGGGAGCGGGCCATGTCCTGGTAGAGCTCCACGGTTTCATCGTTGAGCACGCGGCCCTGGTCATCGACCACGCCGCAGTGGCCGTGGAAGGTGAACTCATCAAGGCAGGTATCCGCCATGACGATGAGGTCATCGCCAAATTCCTGACGCAGCTCCGCAATCGCCACGTTGAGGATGCCCTGCGGGTCCCAGGCCACGGAGCCGGTCGCGTCCTTATCCTCTTCGCGCGGCACGCCGAAGAGGTCAACGCAGGTCACACCCGCATCGAGGGCCTCGTGCGCGGCACGCTTGAGGGAATCCAGGCTGTGCTGCTGCACGCCCGGCATGGAGGGGATATCACGGGGTTCGTTCAGACCGTCGACCACGAACATCGGGAGGATGAGGTCGGAGGGGCGCAGCGAGGTTTCCGCAACCAAATCCCTAAAAGCCGGGTTCTGACGTAGGCGGCGGGGGCGGCGAGCAATGCTCATGAGTAAAAACTCTCCTTTGAGCTACGAGAAAATTGAACTACCTTCTCGACTCTAGTCGCCCCTCTCCTGCCCGCCCAGAAGCGGTCTACGCCGTCTTCTTGCGCGAGCGGCGCTTCTTGCGCGGAGCAGGAAGGTTGCCGGCAGCGCGCAGGGCCGCGACGTGGTCAGCGAGGGCGTCGACAAGCATCGGCACGTCCGCGACCTCCGGGACCACGTCCACGCGCAGGCCCACTTCCTCGGCCGCCGCCTTGGTGGAGGGGCCGATGCAGGCGATGATGGTGCGGGCATGCGGCTTGCCGGCAATGCCGACGAGGTTGCGTACCGTCGACGGCGAGGTAAAGGCCACGGCGTCGAAACCGCCAGTCTTGATCATGTCGCGGATCTCCGCGGCCGGCGGGGCCGCACGAACGGTACGGTAGGCCACGACATCATCGACTTCCCAGCCCAAGTCCAGCAGGCCAGTCACCAGCGCCTCGCCTGCAATATCGGCGCGCGGCAGCAGCACACGACCTACCGCGTCGATGTCCTCAACATAGTTTGGGAAAACCTCGACGAGACCCTCGGCGTTCTGCTTCGTTGCCGGCGGCAGCAGCTCCGGGACCATGCCCTTAGAGCGAATCGCATCGGCGGTCTTCTGCCCCACCGCGGCGAGGTGCACGCCGGCGAAATCGCGGGCATCGAGGCCGAGTTCCGCAATCTTCTTCCACACCGCGCTCACCGCATTGACGGAGGTGAACACGACCCACTTGTAGCGGCCTTCGACGATACCCTTGATGGCGCGATCCATCTGCGCCGGATTGCGTGGCGGTTCCACGGAGATGGTGGGCACCGACTGCGGGATAGCGCCGTGACCAGCCAGACGGGCGCTCATCGCCGCGGCCTGCTCCTTCGTGCGCGGCACCAGCACGCGCCAGCCATAGAGCGAACGGTTCTCCCACCAGGAGTACTTCGAGCGATCATCAAAGCTGCGACCCAGCGTGACCACGAGCTCGCCCGGCAGCTCAGCATCAAGTTTGCCCAGCGTGCCCAGCGTGGTCTCGTGGGTGCGCTGCAGGCGCGTGGTGCCGTGAACGGTGACATATGCTTCCGTCTCCGCGGGCATTCCGCGCTCCACCAACTCGGCGGAAATGACCGGCAGGTCATCCGCCGTGGCCTGCAAAACCAGCGGCTGCGTCGCGGTGGCCAGCGCGTCCCAGTCCGCCCCTTGCGTGATATCAGCCTCGGTGTACGTGGCACCGAGAGCAATGCCCGCAAAGGAGGGAACCGTCGAAGGCAGAGACATGCCCGGAACCACCTGGAATTCCATGCCTGCGTTGGCCACGGCGGTAATCTCCGCCTTGATGGATTCGCGGTTGAGCGGGTTACCGGTAACCAGGCGGATCACGTCGTGGCCCTCGGCGCGCTCGAGCGCGTTACGCAGTTGCTTGACGACGTCCCCCTCGACCTCCTCAAAGAACGCCGCCGTCGGCGGTGCTGGGCGCGGCGGCTTGCGGCGCGCGCCCGCTTCCTTGGCCGCGGCGCAGATGCGCTCGTACTCTTCCTCGGCGGCGTCGAGAAGCTCCTGCGGAACCGGCACCTGCTGCGCCACCATGTCGCGCACGCCCTGCGAAACCCCCGCGTCGGTGACAACGTTAGCGGTGGTCTCCAGAACCTCGCGGGCGCGGACGGTCAGCAGATCAGGATTACCTGGGCCGGCACCGACGAAGACGACTTTGCCCAGATCAGACTTACCCAGCTCAGGCTGGGTATCCGGCACGGCATTGCTCATAAGGTTCTTTTCTAGTTTGTGGGTTCCGAGTGCCCCGGCGCCGAAGCGTGGCAGGCGCGGGATGGAGATAAGAAAGCCCCTCACTCGCGAGTTAAGGGGCCCTTAATCATTGCTCTCAATGATCGTGTGCTAGATACACACTAAAGGAAAAGGCCCGAAACCAAAAATCTACGTGCGATTACTCCGCTGCCAGTAGGTCTGCAGCTCCCTGCGCGAAGAGCTCCTTGGAGACCGCGCGCCCCAATTCTTCAGCCTCGTCCGCTGTTCCCTGAGCCTGAGCGATGAGCTGGCGGGAGCCGTCGAGAGCGAAGACCCCACCGCGCACGACAAGCTGATCGCCCTCCCAGTGGGAGGTAGCGGCCACCGGCGCGGTGCAACCGGCCTCCAGTTGGGAAAGTACGGTGCGCTCGGCGCGGGTGGCGGCGGTAGCGGGGGCGTCGGCAAGCAGGGCGATGGCCTTCGCCGCCTCGGTCCCCTTGACCGCCTCGATGGCCAGGGCACCCTGCGCGGGCGCGGGCATGAAGATCTCCGGATCGAAGACCTCGGTGGCGCGATCCGCGTAACCCGCGCGCACGAGGCCGGCGTAGGCCAAGAGGACGGCGTCGAGCTCGCCGCTGGTGACCTTGCCCATCCGGGTATCGATATTGCCACGCAGCGGACGGATGTCCAGGTCCGGACGCATCGCGCGCAGCTGGCTAATGCGGCGCGGGGCAGACGTGCCCACGCGCGCACCCTCCGGCAGGTCCTTGAGGGTCAGGCCATCGCGGGCAATAAGTGCTTCGCGCACGTCCTGGCGCTGCGGAACCACGAGGTCGAAGCGCTCGTCGGCAGCCGTGGGCAGGTCCTTAAAAGAGTGCACTGCGATCTCGCACTCGCCGCGGTCGACGGCCTCACGCAGGGCCTGGGTAAACACGCCCACGCCGATGCGCTCCACGGGAGCCATATTGACGTCACCCTGCGTGGTAACGATGTGCAGCTCAGCCTCATAGCCTTCCTGCTGCAACCACTCCTGCACGTGGCCCGACTGAGTCGTGGCCAGGAGGGATCCTCGGGTACCGATCTTCAACATCTATGCGTCCTTTTCTTCCTTAGTGCTTTCCGCGGCTTCCATCTGCGCGGCGTCCGGCAGCTCCGCCACGTCCACGGCGACGCCGCTGCCCTCCAGCTGGAGTCCAAAGAGTTCCTGCAGCGCGGTCTCATGGCTCACGGTTCCAGAGTTGGCCGCGAGCTGCTTCGCGCGAACCGTGGGCTCGTGCAGCAGCTTATCCGCGACACGCTTGAGCGCGCGATTGATATCTCCCATCTGGCGCTCGTCCAGCTCCGGGTGCTTCTGCTCCATTCGCGCCACCTCGCACTGGACCAGGTTTGCTGCGCGCTTGCGCAGTGCCGATACGGCTGGGACGACGTCGCGGACGCGCTGCTCGGAAGCATAGGCTTCTAGTTCTTCACTGACGATGCGCCGCGCCTGCGTGTGCGGGCTGGTGCCGGCTGCCAGGTCGGTGTCGGCTGCCTGCAGGGAGTTGCTGAGCCTCTCGATGTTGACCAAATCGACTCCCTCGACCTCTGCCACAGCGTCATCAATATCGCGCGGCAGAGAGAGATCCACGAGCATCAGCTCGCGGTCGGCTACGTGATAGCGCTCGACGTCGGCCGCCGTAATAGTGAAACCCTGGGCTCCCGTGGCGGAAATTGCCACATCCACATCCCGCAAGGCCTGGGCGCGCTCCGAGAAGTCGATAACGTCCGCGTACACGCCCGCCTCATGGGCATGCTGTGCCACGCGCTCCGCACGGGCAATGGTGCGGTTCGCGATAATTAGCTGCGCACCCAGGCGCCCCGCGTGCGTTGCCGCGAGCGAGGCCATCGCGCCTGCGCCCAAGATGAGCACGCGCTTGCCCGCGAGATCTTCCCTGCCCATGCGGCTCAGCGCCTGATCAAAAGCAAAGGAGACCATGGAGGAGCCCGCCTCATCGATCTCGGTTTCGGAATGCACCCGCTTGCCGGTGCGCAGCGCGGACTGCGCCAGCGCATGGATGCGCGGGCCGACGGTTCCTTGCTCCGAAGCAAACTGGTAGGCGGTGCGCACCTGGCCGATGATCTGCTGCTCCCCTACCACCATCGAGTCCAAGCCTGAGGCCACCATCATGAGGTGCTCAGCGGCGGCGTCGGCATAGCGCACATAGAGATAGGAGCGCAGCTTCTCCTCCTCCACCCCGGAAACGTCAGCGAGGTTGCGCACGACATCCTGGACCCCGGTGTGGAAAGAGTTGGTGACGGTGTATACCTCGAGGCGGTTGCAGGTGGAGATAATCATCGCCTCGCTCAGCGAGCCCGCCGACACCATGGCCCGGCAAGTGTCATTCTGCACGGTCTCGTCCATGCTCAGCTTTTCCAGCAGCGCCACCGGCGCCGACTGATGCGACATGCCCACGACGAGCACACTCATGCACAACCCTCCAGTTTTGCATCATCCCTTTGGATGACATAGATCATCCAAAAGACTACTAGTTGTCATCTCGTTTCCGAAACTCACGGAAGTGCCCACAGAAAGCTAGTCCGCCAGCGCCTGCGCTAGCTCCTCATTGTCCACTTCCCAGCAGGAGAATTCCTCTCCATCAATAACCACAACAGGAACGCGATCGCCGTATTCCATGGCCAGCTCCGCATCCTCATCGACGTTGCACACTTTAAGCTCTGCCCCAGCGTGACGGACCACCGGGGTAATCTGCTCCAGAACGCGCGCGCAGGAGCCGCACGTGGTACGCACCATCAGTTCGACGACGTGGGACATAAAGCTCTCCTCGGTAGGACGTAGAACGTTTCGCGGTTTACTATGGACACGTTAGTCCGCCCACCCTATGAAAGCTGAACGCGTGCCCCTCCCGCTCCCTCCTGGTATGCCCGATTCTCCCCGCGAGTTCCTTGCCAATTGGACCGCTAGCAGGGGAAACTTGCGCAATTTCCTGGAGCAACAGGCTTTCGCCCCGCTCGGCGAAGAGCACCAGCGCGCAGCCGGTGAGGCGTCGGCAGCCGCCGCCGTGGAGCACCTCTTCGGTATCGACCTGGACGCCTTCTCCTCCGGCATCGATTCCGTCCAGGGTTCCTTCGAATCGGCGGGGTCGCGCTCCATAACCGAGCCCGACCCAGACATCCCCCAAGACGCCGGCGCTGCTGCCTTCTTCGACGTGGATAACACCTTGGTCCAAGGGTCCTCGCTCGTGTCCTTTGCCTTGGGCCTCGCGCGGCGTCGCTACTTCAAGCTCTCAGAGATCCTTCCCATTGCCTGGAAGCAGCTCAAGTTCCGCATTTCCGGATCGGAGAATGCCGCCGACGTGGCCGCTGGGCGCGTGCAGGCGCTCGAGTTCGTCAAGGGTCGCTCGGTAGATGAGATGGTGGCCTTGTGCGAGAGCATCGTGGACCAATCGATGGCCCGGAAGGCCTACCCGGGCACGAAGCAGCTGGCGCAGATGCACCTCGACGCCGGCCAGCAGGTGTGGCTGGTCACCGCCACCCCCGTGCAGCTGGCGCAGATTCTGGCGCAGCGCTTCGGTTTCACGGGCGCGCTCGGCACCGTGGCGGAGGTGAAAGATGGTCGCTTCACCGGCCGCCTCGTCGGCGATATCCTCCACGGCCCAGGTAAAAAGCACGCCGTGGCGGCGCTGGCCACCTTGGAGAACCTCGACCTTGAGCGTTGCACTGCCTACTCCGACAGCGCCAACGATGTCCCGATGCTCTCCATGGTGGGGACCCCCGTGGCCATTAATCCCGACTCCAAGTTGCGCGATATCGCCGAGGAAAAAGGTTGGCTCATCCGCGACTACCGCTCGGTACGCAAGGCCGTGCGCACCTACGGCCTCCCGGCACTCGCCACCGCGCTCTTCTCCTATGGCAGCTGGCGCTTCGTGCGCCGCTAACTGCTGTTTTGAGCCTTAGTGCGCAGCATGTCCATGCACATGACCGCACCAATCAACCCTGCATGCTGCTGCGGGTCCAGCCCCGGCGCGATGCTGAGGCGGTAGGTATTCTTACCGGCTAGGAACCTGCCCACGCCTCCCCACTCGTTGCGCACCTCTGCCAGCGGCTGCCCCTGGCTGGTAATCGTGATATTCCAATCCCAGACATCGCCTTCAATCTCGATCTCCGGGAAGCCCTCCATTTCTAGGCTCAGGCGCGTCTTGAACATGGCAAACCGCTTGGTCACGATCGCCATGGGCTTCTCGACGCCCGGCAGATACACCTCATAGGTATCCTGCACGAAGTTGGGCGGATCCTTGATCACCATGAGCGGCTGTTGCGGGTTTCCCTGCTCATCCGTGAAGGCAACTTGAAGGCTGCGGGAGGCGTTGAAGAACATGTCCTTCAGGCTCGTCGACTGCAGAATCGTCCCGACGGGCACGCCCTCGTCATCGGCGATCAGGAATTCATCCTGCATGAAGGACTTGGTCTGCGAAATAACCAGGCTGTTAAGAGTGAGGAGTCGAGGCAACATAGTTCGCTATTTTACGTACGCGATGAGCTCCTGTGGGGTGAGAAGGATGGCACTCCCCACTCGGTGTATAGCGACAAATACAGGCTCCATAACCCCCTCCCAGATATCCCAATAATGCCAGGTAGAGATAGATGTCCGGGGCATATTTTATAGTGCGTTTAGAACATATCATCGACACGTCAATCTCGGGGGATACCGTGAATACCGCCACCCAAACCGCCTACTTTTCCCATATGAACCCTGACTGCGCCCTCGCCGTGGAGCGCAGCGCCGCTCGCCGTGCAGACTACCGCTCGTGGGTAGCCGCCATGCCAGACCTCGATGAGGATTTCGGGGTCGCGTGCCAGAGGCTCGTCGCCAAGCTTGGCGTCGGGGACTACACCGTTAGTGAATGCTGTCTAGCCGTGCACCGCCTCACGGAGCTACCGCAGGTCAAGGCCCTGCAAGACAGTCAGTTCTTGCTCGATATGAAAGCGCTCATCACCATCGACCGCACCTTGACCAAACTGGGCGCGCTGCCTGCGGAAACACTCGCGCTTATCGACGACGCCCTTGCCACCTTCTTCACCCCTACCTCACCGAACCAGGTCTTTCCTACCCCGGCGCAGATTGGGCGCAAGGTGCGCGATATCTGCAAGAGCATCAACAAGTCCTTTTCCTTCCGCGATTCCCCGAAGAAGGACTCATATACTTTTACCGATACTGGCGAGCGCGGCATCCTCGAGCTCAATACCGATAGCGCCACGGGCATGATTCTGGATGGCTACATCAAGCAGGCAGCAAAGGAGAACGGCCTTTCACAGGCCGATGCCCTGAAGAAGCTCATCGCCGGCAGTATCTCTCCGCCCGCGACCGTCATTCTGCACACCTATCAAGCCAGCGATATCGACAACGCTCCCACCTTCGTCCAAGGGCACGGTTGGACGTCACAGGACATTCCCGCAACACGCACGCGCGACCTTTCCTCGCAGCCGCCGGAGTCAGCCAGCTACGTTTGTTCAGAGCTCATCCGCAAATACGTGGAGGGCCGGGACGGCACCTGCCGCGCTCCGGGATGCAACCGGCCGGCCTACCTGTGCCAAATGGACCACCGCATTAACTACGCCGATGGCGGTGCCACACACCCGCGCAACTTGGCCAGCTTGTGCCAGCACCACCACAACATGAAGACTGATGGGCGCACGCACTATATCATGGATCCGCATACTGGGGACATCGTGTGGCTCTACGAGGACGGAACGTGGGCCATGACGGAGCCGACTGGCCCGCTGGCAAAGAAGAACAAGCGTTGGGCCCAGACGGTAGCCCAAAAGATTTCAGCCACCCGCGAGCGCGCCTACGAGGAAGCACAAGAGGCTCACAACGCGCACGACGCTGCCGAGGAACCCCGCACCCCCAGCACCCCGCAGGAAGATATTCCGTTCTAAGCGGTGTCGTCGTCTGAAACGACGGCGCGGTTATCTGAAATGACGGAAGGAGAAAAGATAACAGAAACTCCCCGCCACGATCCCAAAAGGACCATGCGGGGAGTTTGCAGGCGAAGCTTTACTTGCCCAGCTTACGGCGCTGAACGCGGGTGCGGCGCAGCATCTTGCGGTGCTTCTTCTTGGACATGCGCTTGCGGCGCTTCTTGATGACAGAACCCATAGCAGGTTTCCTCACTTTCGGTATCAGTACGTACGTAACCCGGCCGGCAACGCCTGGAATAAAACCACCCACGGTGCACTCGAGGCGGCCCCGCGAAACGGGGAGACACAGGCATACCAGTGCCGAAACGAATGTTCACCATCTTACCTAGTGGCCTGCCCAGCACCAAAACTAACGGCAGCGCCCACCGCCGTGGACCGCGAGGGTCCGCAGTGGTGGGCGCTGTCAGAGAGAGGTGCGCGCTAGGCTCCGTACACGGAAGCCTCAAGGTATTCCTTGACGGCGGATTCGTGAACGCGGAACGAGCGTCCCACGCGCACTGCCGGCATGTCACCTGCATGAACCAACCTGTACACCGTCATCTTGGAGACACGCATGATCTCCGCAACTTCGGCGATGGTCAGGAAAGTTCCCTTATCTTCATTCGTCATAGTTTATTTAACCCTTCAGCACGTGACGCGCTGTAGGCTTCCCCTCCCACAGGACTATCACGCACGCGCTCCTGCCAGCTTAGCGTGAAACCTGTGACTAATGCGACCCAAGAGCTAATTTTTTCCTCTTTCGCACCGTTGTTCCCCATCAAGCCCGAATGACAACAGGTGTCACATCGCTCCCAGGGGGTGGAGAACTCTAGGCAAGTTCCTGCGCACGCTGGGAACATGCCTCAGCGGCGCGGAAAAAGGCTCCTCGAAGTCCGGACTCCTCAAGCTCGCGAAGGGCAGCGGCAGTGGTTCCCCCCGGGGAGGTTACCCCTGCGCGCAAAGCGACCGGATCCTTACCGGATTCAGCCAACATTTCACCCGCGCCCTGTGCAGTGCGGGTGGCCAGCTTCTCGGCAACGTCGCGGGTGAGGCCGAGTTGGACGCCGGCATCAATGAGCGCTTCGGTGACCAGGAAGTAGTAGGCAGGCGCAGAACCCGCCAGGGCGGTAGCGGCATCAATGTGCTTTTCTTCGATGACGGCGACCTCACCGACGGCCTCCAGCAGCTTGACCACGCCGTCGAGCTGCTCCTTCGTGACGTGGGCACCACCCGCGCAGGTGCACATGCCCTTGCCCACCAGCATGGGGGTGTTCGGCATGACGCGGACGACGGGAACGTCCTCGCCGGCGGCCTTCTCAAGTGTGTCGAGGGTCAGACCAGCCGCCATGGAGGCGACCACCGCTGTCTTGGGAATGTCGAGGCCCTCGAGAAGCTCGACGATGGCATAGGGCTTCACACACGCAAAGATGTAGTCGGCGCCGTCGATCGCCGCGGCGTTATCGCTGGTAACACTCACACCGTAAGCGTTCTTCAGCTCCTCACCGCGCTCGGAGCGGCGGTTGGTCACCACAATGTCTGCGGCCTCGTAGCCTGCATTCACGAGCCCGGAAACTAGGGCCTCGCCGATTTGTCCTCCACCAAGTACTGCAATTTTTGTCATGCATCCCAGGGTGCCAGAAAGGCTGGAACGCGGCCACCAGGTCAAGGCTTTGCCCGCAGGTTGACCCCGCGCATGCAAAAGGCATCTGTCAGAAGGCGTTTTCTGCTCTAAAAACGCCCTTTGCAAGGGATAAAAGGCGTTTGCAGGGGCAAAGATACCTTTTAACAGATGCCTTGTGACAGATGCCTTATAGAAAGTGTCTTGTGGAACAGGTGATTACATCACAACGAGCAGCGGGCCGAAGGTAAGCACGAGGCCAGCGACGGCTGCGAGGAACATCGACAAACCATCGCGGCTGGTGCGCAGTGCGTGGACGATTCCGACGATGACGCCGGTGACAACGACGCCGAGCACGACGACGACGAGGCGGTCGAAGCGGTCCCAGAGAATCTCAAAGCCCTTGAACACGATGGCACCGAGCACGATACCCACGAGGGCGAGCAGGACGACGGCAAAGGGGTTGAGCTTGCCCTCCTCCTCGTCGTCGTAGTCCTCGTCGTACTCTTCAAGGTCCTGATCGACTGCTTCGAGCTCACCGGTGGTGACGGTGTCATCCTCGGTTGCTACCAGAGCCTGTGGTGCGGGCTTGTCTGCGACCTTTGTTTCGGCCTTATCGTCGGTCTTTTCTTCGACCTTCGGCTCGGCCTTAGCCTCAGTCTTCTTTGCCTCAGCCTTCTCCTTAGGCTCGTCCTTGACCTTTTGGATAACACGCGTGTCCTCATCAGAGGGCTGGGAGCGCTTGGTCTCCGGCTCAGCTGGCTTCTCTACTGGGACAGCGGCAGCCTGAGGCTTGTCAGCCTTCTTCTTGGATTCCTCCTGCTGAGGAGTCTCCTGCTTAGGCTGTTCCTTCTGCTCCTTTTTCGGCGCGGGAATGACCGGGGCCGTTTCATCGATGGAGACGCTGGAGTGTTTTGCCTCAGCCGGGGTTGCCTTGACCTTTTCGAGATTGCCGGTCAGCTCCGCAACTGAGATGCCGCCTTCATCGAGGCTCCGGCGACGGCGGCGGGGGCTCTTCTCCTCGCCGGGTCGGTCCTTCGCGTTACGGGCCAGCAGCTCCGCAACTGTCAACTGTTTCTTGTCAGCCACGTTTCTTTCCTATTCCAGTCCCTTATCGGTACGGCGCAAAATGACACCTTCTCGGAGAGCCCAGGGGCAGATCTCCAGCTTTTCGATTCCCAGGGCACGCATGCTCGCCTCCGCCACTAAAGCACCGGCGACGATTTGATGCGATCGGGTAGAACTTACACCCTCAAGGTCCGCCCTGTCAGCTGCAGTCATACGGGAGATGAAGGAAATCAGCTGACGCAAACCCGGCGCCGTGAGGGTGCGCTTGACGTAGGGACCCGCCGAAGACGGTGCAGCACCGGTCAAACGGGCCAGCGTGCGGAATGTTTTCGAGGTGCCCACGGCCAAACCCGCGGGGCCCAGCGCACGCATCTTATCGGCCACGCCGACCAGTTCCGCATCAATGTAATCCCGCAGCAAATTCACCTTGGATTTCTGCGGCGGATCAGTATCGAACCAGTTATGGGTCAGGCGGCCAGCTCCCAAGTCCAGGGAGAAAGCCATTTCCGGATGCTCGTCGGTACCAGTGGACAGCTCCAGCGAACCGCCACCGATATCGAGGTTGGTGATGCGGCCAGCGGACCAGCCATACCAACGGCGGGCGGCAAGGAAGGTCAAGCGCGCTTCCTCCTCACCCGACAAAATCTCTAGGCGGACGCCGGTTTGCTTCTCAACTTCATCGAGGACCTTGGCCGAGTTCGTGGCCGAGCGCACGGCAGAGGTAGCAAAGGCGATGAATTCATCACAGCCCAGCTTCTGGCCCAGCTCAGCGGCCTCACCCACGGCGGAAATGAGCTTCTTCATGCCCTTCTCGTGGATGTTGCCGTCCTTGTCTAGCTGTTCCACCAGACGCAGCGGGGTCTTCCAATCGCTCATCGGCGAAGGCCGCCCACCGGTTGCGGCGTCGACCGCAACAAGGTGGACGGTATTACTTCCGACGTCTAATACACCTAATCGCACGCCTCCAGAGTAGTAGGTCTACCGTGGGTAGGTGTGAATCGCCCGAAATCGAATGAAGTTTACCTGGGTTTTCCTGCCTCCTCCCCCGCGGCAGCATCCATCTTGGCCGGCCGCGAAAAGGCCCCCGACTTCCCCAGAGAGTGGTTTGAATTTACTGATCCGAACGATCCACTCCATGTCTTCTCTATCGACCTGACCTGGCTCGAATCGCACTATGCCTGCCAGTTTGGGACCGAGAGGTGCCACGGCATCGATAAGCAACAGCCCGACGTCGGCTGCTGCGTCCACGGCGCCTACATGGCTGATGAGACAGACAGGGAGCAGCTTCACGACGCCGTCGCCCGCATGCCCGCCCGCTTCTGGCAGCACCGCCCAGAGGGGGTAGATGAGTTCCTCCAACACGGTGAGCCTGAGGAGCTGGAACCCTGGCTGGAATGGGATGAGCTCGACGGCGACGATGGCGAGCCGGAACCGGCGCTAAAGACGCCGCTTGTCGACGGCGCCTGTATCTTCGCTAACCGTGCCGGCTGGCCCACGGGGGCGGGCTGCGCTATCCACCAATGGGCGCTCGAGGCAGGCGAGGAGCTTACCGTGGTCAAGCCCGAAGTATGCTGGCAGCTGCCGATTCGCCGGCACGAAGACTATGAGGAGCGCCCCGACGGGGAGGAAATCCTGCGGACCACTATCGGCGAATATGATCGCCGTGGGTGGGGCAACGGCGGCGAGGACTTCGATTGGTATTGCTCGGCGGATCCCTCCTGCCACATAGCGGATGAGCCGCTGTGGAAGTCACAGAAAACCGAGCTCATCGCGCTACTTGGCGAGGAGAGCTACGAGATTCTGGCCAAGCACTGCGAGGCTCGGGCGCGCTCCGGGGTCGACTTCCCGCGGCACCCGGCGGATCCTCGCGCTTAAGCCTCGAACTTGTAGCCGAGGCCGCGCACCGTCACGAGCTGCTGCGGGTGGGAAGGCTCGGCTTCGATCTTGGAGCGCAGGCGCTTGACATGAACGTCGAGAGTCTTGGTGTCACCCACGTAGTCGGCGCCCCAGATGCGGTCGATGAGCTGACCGCGGGTCAACACGCGCCCAGCGTTGCGCAGCAAGTACTCGAGAAGGTCGAATTCCTTGAGCGGCATGGAGACCGGTTCACCGGCGACGAGCACGGTGTGGCGCTCGACGTCCATGCGCACACGGCCGCCTTCTAGAATCTGATCGTCCGGTTCCTCCTCGGCGTTGTCAGAGGAAACGTCGTGGCCGCGGCGCAGCACCGCGCGGATGCGGGCGATGAGCTCACGGGAGGAATAAGGCTTGGTCACATAATCATCCGCGCCGAGCTCGAGGCCCACGACCTTGTCGATTTCAGAATCGCGCGCAGTCACCATGATCACCGGCACGGAGGAGGTCGCACGCAGCTGCTTGCACACGTCAGTTCCGGACATTCCCGGCAGCATGAGGTCCAATAGGACGATGTCCACGTGATTCGCCGCGAACTGTTCTAGCGCACTAGGCCCGTCCGGGGCGAGGAGTACGTCGAATCCCTCCTTTCGGAGGAGGAAGGCGAGGGGATCGGCCAGCGACTCTTCATCTTCAACGATGAGGATGGTGGTCATTGCGCTTTATCCTTTCGACGAGCTGCTACACGCGCCACGGCGCGCTGCAAACCAGGGGCGGCAGAGCTGACGGCTCCGTCTTCTATATTATCCCGATTAATAAGATTATCTGTTGGCTTTTCTTCCGCATATATAGGGAGCTCGATAGTGAACGTCGAGCCGGTGCCAGGACGCGACCACAGCTTGATGTTGCCGCCGTGATTAGCCACGACGTGCTTCACAATGGCCAGGCCCAGGCCCGTTCCGCCGGTCTGCCGGGAGCGCGCCTTGTCCACGCGGAAGAAGCGTTCAAACACGCGCTTTTGGTCCTCCGGGGCGATGCCGATGCCGCGATCCGTAACTCGAATATGAACGACCTTCTCGCCGACCACCTTCTGCGTTACCGACACCGGTAGATCATCCGGCGAATAGTGGATGGCGTTCGAGATCAGGTTAGAAATCGCCGTGACCAAGAGGGACTTATCTCCCATTACCTTGACGCCTGCGGAATCGCCGCGGGTGAGCTGGTTGTGGTGGGAATCGGCAGCGAGTTGATTGCGGGTGATGGCCTCATCAATGACCTCATCGAGGTCGAGCGGCTCCATCTCCGGGAGGGCCTCCGCCCCCTGCAACTTGGACAGGGAGATGAGCTCGCTGACCATGTCCGCCATGCGCGCCGCTTCCTTCTGCACCTTGCTACCGAAGTACTCGACGTGCTCGGGGTCCCCGGTGTCCTGGAGGAGCGCCTCGGCTAGCAGGGCGATGCCGCCCACCGGGGTCTTCAGCTCGTGCGACACGTTGGCCACGAAGTCACGACGAGCGGATTCCATGCGCACCGATTCGGATTCGTCGGTGCCGTAGACGATGACGAAGCGATCATCGTTGAGCGTCAGCGGCTGGACCACTGCGCGCACCTGAATCACGCGGTTGCCGGTGCGCCGTTTGGGGATAGCAAGGTCCAGCGTGCGGGTCTCTTTGTCTTCGAAGACCTCTTCCGCGACCTTCCAAATGTCGGGGTTCACCGCGCGGTCGTGCACCATCGACATTTCATGGGCAGCGGGGTTAGAGAAGATGACCTCTTTCGTGCGCGAAAGCACAGTCATTCCAGATGGGGAACCACCCACGGCTAGGTGCAGAACCTGGCTAACACTGGTGACCTGGTTAGCGTCTGCATCGCGGACGCGGCGGCGCTCCATCCGTTCACGGATCCGGGTGATCACCGGTATGGCCAGGCCGCAGGCCACCACACCGGCGAGGAAAGCGAGTACCAGTTCCACAATCAATCACACCCCTACAAAGAATCCCCAAGGAGTATAAGCTCCCTGGGGATCGTGCGCAGCACGCAGCTTCCTGGGCGGTTACTTCTTTCCGCCCTGGGCAGCCACGGCAGCGGCGCCGGCAGCAGCAGCTTCCGGATCCAGGTACGTGCCGCCCGGGTTCACAACCGAACCGTCCTCGGTGATCTCGTAAACCAGCGGGATACCGGTCGGAATATTGAGCCCGGCAATCTCCTCATCGGAGATCTGATCCAGATGCTTGACCAGCGCGCGCAGGGAATTACCGTGCGCGGCGATGAGAACGGTCTCGCCCTTCTTGGCGCGCGGGAGGATCTCCTCCTCGAAGTACGGAACGAAGCGCTCGACGACGTCCTTCAGGCACTCGGTGCGCGGGACGGTCTCCAGGTTGGCGTAGCGGACGTCGTTGGCCTGGGAGTACTCGGAAGAGTCTTCGAGCTCCGGCGGCGGGGTGCCGTAAGAACGGCGCCATGCCATGAACTGCTCCTCGCCGTACTTATCCTTGGTCTCTGCCTTGTTAAGGCCCTGCAGGGCACCGTAGTGGCGCTCGTTGAGGCGCCAGTCACGCACAACCGGGATCCAGTGGCGGTCCGCTGCGTTGAGTGCAATATTGGCGGTGCGGATGGCACGGCGCAGCAGGGAGGTGTAGACGATATTCGGCAAGATACCCTGTTCCTTGAGCAGCTCGCCGCCACGCTTGGCCTCGCCCTCACCCTTGGCAGTGAGGTTGACGTCAACCCAACCGGTGAACTGGTTGGACTCGTTCCATTCGGACTGTCCGTGTCGAAGTAGAATCAGCTTTCCGTTACTCATAAACACCAGCATGCCACGTTTTTCGACAGCGCGTCAGGTGGTTTTAATATCCGATTGCCCGGCGCGCGTGGCAATCCGGAATCTCGATACTCATCGCATCGGCGTAAATATTCTCCAACTGGGTGGCGGCCGCTGCCCAACTGAATTGCTGGGCGTGATCGACGGCGGCTTCGCCCATGGCGATGCGGCGGGGGTCGTCGTCAAGCAGCTGTTCCAATGCGTCCGCCCAGTCCTGCGCTGAGTGTGAGTGAACGAGCAAGCCCGTGTCACCGTCCGCGACGGCGATAGGCAGCCCGCCGACGGCTGCTGCCACCACGGGAGTTCCGGAGGCCTGCGCTTCCATGGCCACCAGCCCGAAGGACTCGTTATAGCTGGGCACCGCAACAATATCCGCAGCCTGGTAGATGGCCACGAGCTCCTGGGGTGGGCGCGGGCTCAGGAAGCGCACGACGCGCTCCACCCCCAGCTCGCGGGCAAGGTTGTGGTAGGCATCCGGCGAGGAATTCGCCCCGGAGGCACCGCCACAGATGACCACGCGCAGGCGGCGATCCGGATCGCGCTCCATCAGCTCCGCCGCGGCGCGGATGAGCACGTCAGGACCCTTGAACTTTTGCAGGCGGCCCACAAAGGCCACGACTTTGGTGTGCAGCGGGATGCCCAGCTGGCGGCGGGCACGCTCCGTCATACGGTCCGTGCCCGGGGTATACAGCTCGGTGTCCGCACCCGGGGAGACCACGACGATATTCTCCGGCGAGGCGTCGTAGTGCTCGATCAGATCGCGGGTCTCCTGGGCGGTGTTGACCACGAGGATGTCGGCGTTATCCACCAGTTGCTGTTCACAGATGCGACGCGCCTCGGTTTCCGGGGTGTCATCGAGCGTGCGATGCACGTTCTTCACCGCGGCCAGCGTATGCGCGGTATGGACGAGAGGGATATCCCACAGATCGCGCAACAACCATCCCACCTGGCCGGAGAGCCAATAGTGTGAGTGGATGACGTCATACTCCACATCAAAACAGCGCGCGAAGTTGAAAATGCCGCCCGTGAACGCGGCCAGCTGCGTGGGCAGTTCCTCTTTACTGAGACCTTCATAGGGCCCCGCCACGATGTTGATGACGCGCAGGCGCTCCTCGACGTCCACCACTTCCCCCTGACTGGGGCGCGTGGCGCGAGTGAAAATATCGACCTCCACGCCGAGGCGCGCGAGCTGACGGGCAGTGTTGAGAACGTAGACGTTCATGCCGCCCGCATCCCCGGCTCCGGGCTGCTCGAGGGGCGAGGTATGCATGGAAATCATCGCGATGCGCATAGTTTTCCAGTGTATCCCGAAACAACCCGCGTTATACTGGCCCGTACCTTAACCTACGCGACCGAAAGGTGAATCGATGTCGGCATACGAGTCCAAGGCGTGGCTGAAGTACTACCCAGAATGGACCCCGCACACCCTGGAGTACGGAGACACCACGCTTCTCGACGTTTACGACAACAACCTCGCGCTCCACCCCGACAAGTCGGCAACCCACTTTTTCGGTCGCACGCAGACCTACGCCGAGCTGGACAAACAGGTCCGCCGCGCAGCCGCCGGCCTGCGCGCCTTCGGCGTGCGCCCGGGAGACCGCGTTGCCATCGTCGCCCCCAACTGCCCGCAGTTCATCTCCGCTTTCTGGGCCGTGCTCAAGCTGGGCGCTATCGCGGTGCTGCACAACCCTCTTTACACCGCCCACGAGCTGGAGGGGCTGTTCAAGAACCACGGCGCACGCATTGCCATCGCCTGGGATAAGACGGCCTCCACCTTGGAGAAGCTACGCCCGACCACGTCCCTGGAGACCGTCGTCTCCATCAACATGATCAACGCGATGCCGACTCCGCAGCGCCTGGCCCTGCGTCTGCCTATCCCGCCGCTGAAGTCCAAGCGCGATCAGCTCACCGCCCCGGCCCCGAATACGGTGCCGTGGGAATCCCTCGTTGGCAACGCCATCGGCGGCGATGGTTCCGATGTCATCACCCCGGAAGAAGTCACCAAGGACACCACCGCGCTCATCCTCTACACCTCCGGCACCACCGGCAACCCCAAGGGCGCGGAGCTGACCCACGGCAACCTCTTCTCCAACCTCTTGATGGGCAAGCACTGGGTACCGGGCTTGGGTAATTCCCCCGAGCGCATGCTCGCCGCACTCCCCTTCTTCCATGCCTACGGCCTGACCATGAACGCCACCCTGGCGCCGCTCATCGCCAGCGAATTGGTGCTGCTTCCTAGCCCGCAGATGCCGCTCATCATGGACCTGATGAAGAAGCACACCCCGACCTGGGTTCCGGGTGTACCGACCTTGTACGAGCGCATCGTGGCAAAGGCGGAAGAAGACGACGTTTCCCTCGACGGCGTACGCGCGGCCTTCTCCGGTGCGTCCACCCTGCCGGTCAACACCGTGGAGAAGTGGGAGAAGTACACCGGCGGCATGCTCGTGGAAGGCTATGGCCTCACGGAGTGTTCGCCGATCATCGTGGGTAACCCCATGAGCGATGATCGCCGCCCCGGCTACGTGGGAATCCCTTTCCCGGACACGGAGATTCGCATCGCCAACCCGGACAACCTGGATGAGACCATGCCCGATGGTCAGGAGGGCGAGGTTCTCGCTCGCGGCCCGCAGATTTTCAAGGGTTACTTCGGCGATGAGGAAGCCACCGAGAAGGCCTTCCACAATGGCTGGTTCCGCACGGGTGATATGGGCGTGATGGAAGAGGACGGCTTCATCCGTCTGGTCAGCCGCATCAAGGAGATCATCATCACCGGCGGCTTCAACGTCTACCCCGGCGAGGTTGAGGAAACGCTGCTGGATCACCCAGACGTCGCGGAGGCCGCCGTGGTGGGCCGCCCGCGTTCGGACGGCTCCGAGGACGTCGTGGCCTGCATCGTGCTGAACGACGGCGCCGCGCTCGATCCCGACGGCCTCAAGAGCTTCTGCCGCGAGCGCCTCACCCGCTACAAGGTTCCGCGCACCTTCTACCACTTCGAGAAGCTGGCCACGGACCAGCTGGGCAAGATTCGCCGCCGCGAGGTTCAGCAGGATCTGCTCGAGCGTCTCAAGGCCGAGAAGTAGCACTCCATAACCCCGGAGCGATCCCTGCGTGATAAACGCACATCGCCGGGGTTATTGATTTGTCCCGAAAAGATTTCGTTACGTTAAGCAACTTTGCTAAGTTTTGCGAGACTTCTGTCACAGATTGGTTATACTGTTCCAAACATAACAAGTTTGACCACCTAAGGAGTTCGCGAACATGTCCGAATCCCCTGCCCAGGCATCCTCCGCCTTTGAGTCGAAAGCCTGGCTCCAGTATTACCCTGAGTGGACTAAGCCCAATCTGGATTACGGCACCGAAACGCTCTTGGACTCCTACCGAGAAACCGTGGAAGAGTTCGGCGAAAGGCCCGCCACGTGGTTCTTTGGCCACCAAATGACCTACCGCGAACTCGATACCCACGTGCGCGCCGCCGCGGCGGGCCTCAAAGCCTTCGGTATTCGCCCCGGCGATCGCGTCGCCGTAGCGCTCCCCAACTGCCCCCAGCACGTGGCGGTCTTCTACGCCATCTTGAAACTCGGGGCGACCGTCGTGGAGCACAACCCGCTCTACACCGCGGCTGAGCTCGAGCCCCTCTTCCAAGATCACGCCGCCCGCGTGGCCGTGGTGTGGGATAAGGCGAGCCCGGTCTTTGAGGAGCTGCGTGATACCACGCCGCTCGAAACGATCGTTACGGTCAACATGATCGAGGCCATGCCGCGCCCCAAGCAGCTGCTACTGCGCTTGCCGCTTCCCATCATTAAGGACAAGCGCGCCGAGCTCTCAGTTCCCGCCCCTAACACCGTTCCGTGGAGCACGCTCACCGGGCGCGCCATCGGCGGACAAGGCCAGAAGCTACAGGATGCCAAGGTCAACCGCGAAGATACCGCGCTGATCCTTTACACCTCCGGAACCACTGGCAAGCCCAAAGGCGCGGAGTTAACCCACTCCAACCTGTACTGCAACATGAAGATGGCGGAAGCGTGGGTCCCCGAAATCGGCAAGAAGCCCGAGCGCATGCTCGCTGCCCTCCCCCTCTTCCACGTCTATGGCCTCACCCTCATCGCAGCCCTCGGCGTACACATTGGCGGCGAGTTGGTCCTCACCCCGGCGCCAAAGATTCCGCTGCTCCTCGACATTATGAAGAAGCGCCGCCCCACGTGGATGCCGGGTGTACCCACGATCTACTCCAAGGTCATGGAGGCAGCCAAGGAACAGAACATCGATCTCCACGGCATCGAAAACAGTCTCTCGGGTGCAGCGGCGTTGCCAGAGGACATCGTTGAGGAATGGGAAACACTCACCGGTGGCCTACTCGTGGAAGGCTACGGGCTCACGGAAACCTCGCCGATTGTCGCTGCAAACCCGCTCAACAAGAGCCGCCGCCCCGGCTACATCGGCATTCCCTTCCCGGATACCGAGGTGCGCATCGGCAACCCAGACAACCTCAGCGAGACCCAGCCGGATGGCACCGCGGGCGAGCTTCTCGTGCGCGGGCCGCAGGTATTCAAGGGTTACTTCAACATGCCGGAGGCCACCGAGCAGTCCTTCCACGATGGTTGGTACCGCACGGGCGACATGGCGATCATGGAGTCCGATGGCTTCATCAAGATCGTCTCCCGCATCAAGGAGATGATCATTACCGGCGGTTTCAATGTGTACCCGGCCGAGGTGGAAGACGTTATCCGCCAGCACCCGGACGTCACCAACGTGGCCATCGTCGGCCGCCCGCGCGCGGATGGCTCCGAGGATGTCGTGGCCTGCATCATCCTGGAGGATGGCGCGGTGCTCGATCCGGAGGGCCTCAAGGATTACTGCCGCGAGCGCCTGACCCGCTACAAGGTACCGCGTACCTTCTACCACTTCGAGCACCTGGCCTCCGACCAGCTGGGCAAGGTCCGCCGCCGCGAAGTGCAGAAGGACCTCCTAAAACTGCTCGGCGAAGAGGCCCCCGCCTAGGCCGCGCGGTCGATATAGCGCATCACGCGCGTGGGGTTGAAGGTTCGGTAGAACGCTTCACCAGCACCGACAAGCTGGCTCACCAACGTGCTGAGCTGCCAATCTAGCTGTTCGTCGGTGTAGCCCCACTTCGTGGGAATGCGGGCCGTGGTCACCAAGACGAGGTCCTGCTCTTGGCCGCCATCGAGGTTCACGGCCTCGATGCGCGCGGAGTAAACGTATTGATCATCGTCCATAAACTCAGCCCAGCGCACGAGCGCATCCAGGTCACACGCGCAGCGGCCGGAGGGGGTGACGAGGCTGAGCTCAATATCCCCGGAGCCATCGAGGGCGGATTCAATGGCGATCGTGTGCTCATTGATGAGGATGCTCACGGCCCCGTTCTTGTTATCCACCACGTGGATGGGCGTGCCGATCATCGCCAAGCGTGTGGCGCGTTCATGTACCCGCCACATCCCCACTACTGACACCCCATAGGCCTCACTGAAATAGTGAGGCGACACCGGCTTGAGCCCAGAGCCTTTCCGCGGCTTTGAGCGATCTTCCGGAAATTGCTCATCCAAGCGCGCGAAGACCGCTGACATCTCGGCCGCATAGCCCGCGATAATGCTCTTGAGCTGAGCATTCGTGGCCGTCGACGGCAGATAGGGCGGCGCGAAGACCCGCAGGTGGGTATGCATAGCGGAGCTTCCACAGGGCTCGGCCACGAGGCTGCCGGATATTGCACCGCCGTTGAGATCGTTGACTTCCATACGCAACGGCTGCCGGTCCGGGTCGAAGCACACCGCGCCGCCCCAATACCCAAGGACGCAGAGGCCGCCCATCTCTTCGTTGACGTCGATGCTTAAGAATCCGCCCGCAATCTTGATGGTGGGCATGCCGGTCGAGGAATCCTCCTCAAGCTTTCCGGCCAGCTTGGTCATGGTTTTGATAACTCGGCTTTTGCTGAGCCGAGCCGGTGTCTTAGTCGTTTTCTCTGGTGTTGATTGAGACATAGTCCCCCCTAGTTTTTCTTTTCATTCATGCTGCGCGGGCCGATGCCGAGCCACCCCTGCTCCTCCCCGAGCCGCTGCAGTGAGCCCGAGGATACAAAAGGTTGGGCAACTTCGCGCGGCGAGCGCTGAGAAAGAGTGCCCCCGCCACCAAACGTGAGAAAAACCTCACATTTTCCGCGCGGGAGACAGCTTTGCGCGAAAGCTTCGACTACGGTGGCACATCATGATTGTTCTGTAGGGCTAACTAATCCTGCCCACAGCTCTTCATAAAACCGTTCCCCATCAGCTCAAAAGAGGAAAGATGCCTGTTACTATGCTGCATTCCATGCCCCGCCCGGCCGTGCTTTTCGCCGGACAAGGCTCCGATTGGCAGGGTTTCATCACCACCGCCGCGCAGACTGCCGCCACCGCTGACTCCCTGCGCGAGGCCCTCGCCCAGGCCCGCAGCCTCACCGGCCCCGCCGCACGCACCATTGCCTCCACGTGCCCTGGCGCACTTGAGCGCCTCGAGCAGCTCATTGATGGTTCCGTCGAGCCCAATTCCCTCGACTCTCTGCCGGCAGTGTCCATCCCCGGCATCGTCCTTGGCCAGATTGCTGCCATCGAGCAGCTGCGTGATCTCGGCGTCGACATCGACGAGCGCGCTGGGCATTCGCAGGGAAGCTTGGGCGAGATGGCCGTCGACAAGCCAGTAGAAGCCCTGGCTCTGGCCATCCTGATGGGCACCGCAGCCAGCGCGGTCAACGGCTCCGACCCGCGCCCCCAGATGCTGTCCATCCGGGGCCTGGAGCGCAGCTTCGTCACTGAGCACCTACACGGCACCGCAGCCATCGCCGTGGTCAACGGCCGCCGCCACTTCGCGCTGTCCGGCAACCCGGAGGACCTGGCTGCCACCCGCACCGCCATCGAAGAGGCCGTGAAGAGCTTCAACGCCGAGCTGGAGAAGCGCACCATCGGTGGCGATGAGCTCAGCCCGCGCTTCGATGAGCTGCCCGTGGCCCTTCCCTTCCACAACGCGGTTCTCGCGCCGGCGGCTGAGCGCACCGTGGCGCTGGCTCAGAAGTGCGGCCTCGACGTGGATGAGGCCCGCACCCAGGCCGAGGCCATCCTGGTCAACGAACACGACTGGCCGGCCACGCTGGCCGCGCTCAACTCCGAGCACCTCATCGTTCTCGACCGCGCCTTGGCGAACATCACCCGCCGCGTGGTGCAGGGAACCGGGGTGACGGTGGTCTCCGCCGCCACCCCGCAGGAGCTCGATGCGCTGGCGACGCCGGGCAATGAACTGCCCAAGGCCCTGAACTACGCTGACTTCGCCCCGCGCACCATCGAGCTTCCGAACGGCCGCACCTATACCCAGACCCGCTTCTCCGATCTCACGGGCCTGTCCCCGATCATGCTGGGTGGCATGACGCCGACCTCCGCTGATGGAGAGATCGTGGCCGCGGCAGCCAACGCCGGCCACTGGACGGAGATGGCCGGCGGCGGCATGTACTCCGATGAGGTTTTCCGCGCCCACCTGGCCACAATGGAGCAGCACCTGCGCCCGGGCCGCACGGCGCAGTTCAACACCATGTTCTTCGACCGCTTCCTGTGGAACCTCCACTTCGGCCAGGCGCGCATCGTGCCCAAGGCGCGCGCGGCCGGTGCGGCTTTCAACGGCGTGTGCATCTCCGCCGGCATTCCGGAAGTAGAGGAGGCCGGCGAGCTGCTGGACCGCCTCCACGCCGACGGTTTCCCCTTCATCTCCTTCAAGCCCGGTACCGCAAAGCAAATCCGCGATGTCCTGGCCATCGCCACGGCCTACCCGGAGGATCGCATCATCATGCAGGTCGAGGACGGCCACGCCGGCGGCCACCACTCCTGGGTCAACCTGGATGACATGCTGCTGGATACCTACGCCGAAATCCGCCAGCACCCCAACGTCTACCTGGCAGTCGGCGGCGGCATCGCCTCCCCGGACCGCGCCACCTCCTACCTCACCGGTGAGTGGGCGAAGAAGCACGGTATGCCGGCCATGCCTGTCGACTCCGTCTTCCTCGGCACCGTCGCCATGGCCACCAAGGAGGCCAAGGCCACTGATTCGGTGAAGGACCTGCTGGTCAACACCGCCGGTATCAGCCCGGAGCAGAACGACGGCTGGGTAGGCCGCGGCACCGGTGCGAACGGCGTGGCATCCTCGCAGTCCCACCTTTTGGCAGATATCCACGACCTCGATAATTCCTTCGCCGCAGCTTCTCGTCTGATTACGAGCCTGAGCATCGAGGAGTACCCAGCACACCGCCAGGAAATCATCGACGCCCTGGCCAAGACCTGCAAGCCCTACTTCGGCGATGTCGAGTCCATGACCTACGCCGAGTGGATCGAGCGTTTTGTGACGCTGGCCCACCCGTTTGTGGATCCGACGTGGGATGACCGCTTCTTCGATCTCCTCCACCGCGTCGAAGCCCGCCTGAACCCGGCGGACCACGGCCAGATTGAAACCCTCTTCGCAAGCCTTGAGGACGTCCACGACGCCCCCGCAGCCGCAGCGAAGCTGCTGGAGGCTTACCCCGCCGCACGCACCACCGAGGTCTCGGCGCGCGATGCCGCCTGGTGGATTTCCCTGCACTACAAGCACGTCAAGCCCATGCCGTGGGTACCGGCCCTGGACGGTGACCTGAAGTCCTGGTTCGGCAAGGACACGCTCTGGCAGGCGCAGGATGAGCGCTACACCGCTGACCAGGTGCGCATCATCCCCGGCCCCGTGGCCGTGGCGGGTATTACCAAGAAGAACGAGCCGGTGGCAGACCTGCTTGCCCGCTTCGAGCAGGCCACCACGGATGCGCTGCTGGAGCAGGGATCGACCCCGCAGAAGGCTTTCTCCCGCCTGAATTCCGCCGCCGATGAGGCCGCGTTCCTGCGTACTTCCCCGACCCTGCTGTGGCACGGCCACCTCATGGCCAACCCGGCTTATGAGATGGATGAGAACGCCTTCGACCTGCGCCAGGATGCCGAGGGCAACTGGGAGATCGTCATCACGGCCGACTCCTACTGGGATGACCTGCCGGAGGAGCAGCGCCCCTTCTACGTCCGCGAGGTCACCGTCCCTGTGGACCTGCCGGAGGATGTAGCCACGGGTGGCTCCCCGGTGGTCTCCGAGGAGCGCCTGCCCAACTCCGTCTTCACCCTCCTGGAGGGCCTGGCTGGTGTCGGCTCCACGGCGGAGCAGGGCGATGAAATCACGGAGATGCCCACCGTCGAGTCGGGCTACTCCTTCCACTTCCCTGCCTCGCTGCTCTCCGCACACAGCGCGGTGACCTGCGGCGATGCTGCAGCCGAGAAGGCCGGCACCCCGGATGTTCTGGTCGGCCCGTGCTGGCCGGCCATCTACGCCGCGCTCGGCTCCGGCCGCCTGGAGGACGGCTACCCGGTCATCGAAGGCCTGCTCAACGCGGTGCACCTGGACCACGTCATCGACCTGCGCGTGCCGCTGGAGCAGCTTGCCGACGGCCGCCAGATCGACGTCACCTCCTCCTGCACCGCCATCGAGGAATCCGTCTCCGGGCGCATCGTCACGGTGGAGCTGGAGCTCAAGGACCACGCCTCCGGTGATGTCGTGGCCACGCAGATGCACCGCTTTGCCATCCGTGGCCGCGCCACCGGCACCGCCGCACCGAGCCAAGCACCGGAGTGGGGCGGCGGCAAGTCCGCCACCAAGGTGGTGCCGACGCCGCGCTCCTTCGTCGACCGCGCCACCGTCACCGCCCCGCAGGACATGACGCCCTTCGCTCTAGTCTCCGGTGACTACAACCCGATTCACACTTCCTATAACGCGGCCCAGCTGGTGAACCTGCAGGCACCGCTGGTGCACGGCATGTGGCTCTCGGCCGCCGCACAGCAAGTGGCCGGGCGCCATGGCCGCGTGGTGGGGTGGACCTACTCCATGTACGGCATGGTGCAGCTGGGCGATGACATCGAGGTCACCGTTGAACGCGTCGGCCGCAAGGGCATCCACCAGGCCCTCGAAGTCACCTGCCGCATCGACGGCGAGGTGGTCTCCCGCGGCCAGGCCCTGCTTGCCGCGCCGACCACGGCGTATGTCTACCCCGGCCAGGGCATCCAGGCCGAAGGCATGGGCAAGGGCGACCGCCAGGCCTCCCCGGCAGCGCGCGAAGCGTGGCGCCGTGCTGATGCGCATACCCGCGAGAACCTGGGCTTTAGCATCCAGAAGATCATCGATGAGAACCCGACGGAACTCACCGTTCGCGGCACCACCTTCCGCCACCCGCAAGGCGTGCTGCACCTGACCCAGTTCACGCAGGTGGCCCTGGCTGTAGTGGCCTATGCCCAGACCGAGCGCCTGCGCACCGAGGACGCCCTGGCTCCGACCTCCTACTTCGCCGGTCACTCCCTGGGCGAGTACACCGCGCTAGCCTCGCTAGCGAATATCTTCGACCTTGAGGGTGTCATCGACATCGTCTACTCCCGCGGCTCCGCCATGGGCAGCCTGGTCCCGCGCGATGCGGAGGGCAACTCCGAATACGCCATGGCGGCACTGCGCCCGAACATGGCGGGCATTGATGCCGACAACGTCGACGCCTGGGTGGCTGAGGTCGCCGAGGCCACCGGCGAGTTCCTGGAGATTGTTAACTACAACATCCGCGGCCAGCAGTACTCCGTCGCCGGCACCAAGAAGGGGCTCAAGGCCCTGGTGGACAAGGCCAATGCCATCGCCCCGCGCGCGGCCGTCATGGTCCCGGGCATCGACGTTCCTTTCCACTCCCGCGTGCTGCGCGAGGGCGTTCCGGCCTTCGCGGAGAAGCTCGATGAGCTCCTGCCGCAGGAGCTGGATCTGGACGCCCTGGTAGGCCGCTACATCCCGAACCTGGTGGCCCGCCCCTTCGAGCTGACCCAGGACTTCGTCGATGCCGTGGCACCGCTGGCTCCCTCCGGCAAGCTGGACGGGCTGAAGGTGGAGGACCTCTCCGAGCACGAGCTCGCCCGCCTGCTGCTCATTGAGCTGCTGTCCTGGCAGTTCGCTTCGCCTGTGCGCTGGATTGAGACCCAGGAGCTCCTCTTCGGCAAGGTCGAGCAGATCATCGAGGTCGGCTTGGCTTCTTCCCCGACGCTGACCAACCTGGCTACCCGCTCGCTGGCCGTCGCCGGCATCCCGGAGGGCACCATCCGCGTGCTCAACGTGGAGCGCGACCAGGAGCAGGTCATGCTTGCCGACGTCTCCGAAGCCCCAGCCGCCGAACCGGCTGCGGAATCCGACGCCGAGGAGGCACAACAAACCAACGAGGCACCAGCCGAGGCTGCCGAGGCTCCGGCTGCGGCCGCGCCAGCTGCCGCACCTGCTCCTGCGCCTACCGCAGCCGCCGCCTCCGGCGACGCCCCCGAGCTGCGCTTTGGTGCGGCGGAGGCCATCATGGTGCTCTTCGCCTTCCAGAACAAGATCCGCGTGGATCAGATCGCGGACTCCGACACCGTGGAGGAGCTGACCAACGGTGTGTCCTCGCGCCGTAACCAGCTGCTCATGGACATGTCCGCGGAGATCGGCGTGCCGGCCATCGATGGCGCCGCCGATGCCGACGTGGCAACGCTGCGCGAGAAGGTCGCCACCGCCGCCCCGGGCTACTCCGCTTTCGGCCCGGTGCTGGGTGAGGCCGTCGGCGCGCGCCTGCGCCAGCTCTTCGGCGCTGCGGGCCTCAAGCCCACCGCCGTGGCGGACTACGTCACCGGCACCTGGGGCCTGCCCGAGTCCTGGGTTGCCCACGTCGAGGCTGAGATTCTGCTGGGCTCCCGCGAGGAGGACTCCGTGCGCGGCGGCTCGCTGAGCACCGTGCCGGCGAGCGCTACCTCCAAGTCCGCAGCACACGAGCTGATCGACGCCGCCGTCCAAGCCGTCGCCGCTACCCACGGTGCATCCGTGTCCAAGGGCGCGGCCGCCGGTGGTGCCGGTGGCGGTGCCGTGGTCGACTCCGCTGCGCTCGATGCCTTCGCCGAGACCGTCACCGGTGAGAGCGGCGTGCTGGCTACTGTCGCCCGCCAGGTTCTCTCCCAGCTGGGCTTGGACTCCGAACCGGAGCTCATCGAGGCACCTGATACCACCGTCATCGATGCCGTCGAGGCAGAGCTCGGCTCCGGTTGGCTCAAGTCCGTCACGCCGTCCTTTGATGCGAACAAGGCCGTGCTTTTCGACGACTCCTGGGCCATCGCCCGCGAGCGCGTCGCCCGCCTGGCACTGGGCCAGGCCGAGTACCCGGTGGACAGCTTCCGCGGTGCCGGCGAGGACCTAGCGCGTCAGGCGCGCTGGTGGAAGCGCGAGGACATCGCCAAGGCCGCCGTGGACACCACCCCCGGCGCGTTCGCCGGTGAGGTTGCCCTGGTCACGGGTGCTGCCCCTGGTTCCATCGCCACTGCGCTGGTGGAGCGCCTACTGGAGGGCGGCGCGACCGTCATCATGACCGCCTCCCGTGTCAGCCAGGCCCGCAAGGAATTCGCGCGCACGCTCTACGCCGAGCACGGCGCTGCTGGTTCCGCCCTGTGGCTGGTCCCGGCGAACCTGTCGAGCTTCCGCGATATTGACGCGCTCATCGACTGGATCGGCACTGAACAGCGCGAGTCCGTGGGCAACGAGGTCAAGATCCTCAAGCCGGCCCTCACGCCGACGCTGGCCTTCCCCTTCGCCGCGCCGAGTGTCTCCGGCTCGCTAGCGGATGCCTCCGGAACGACCGAGACGCAGGCCCGCCTGCTGCTCTGGTCCGTCGAGCGCACCATCGCGGGACTGGCAAGGTTGAGCCAGGGGGACGTCGACAAGCGCTGCCACGTTGTCCTGCCAGGCTCGCCCAACCGCGGCACCTTCGGTGGCGACGGCGCCTACGGCGAGGTCAAGGCGGCACTCGACGCCATCCTGGCCAAGTGGAACGTCGAGGCTGGTTGGCCGGCCGGCGTCACCCTGGCGCAAGCCAAGATCGGCTGGGTCGCAGGCACTCACCTCATGGGCGGCAACGACGTCCTCGTTCCAGCCGCGCAGAAGGCCGGAATCCACGTCTGGTCGCCGGAGGAAATCTCCTCTGAGCTGCTAGACCTAGCTTCCGCCGAATCCCGTGCCCGCGCCACCGAACGCCCGATCGAGGCAGACCTCACCGGCGGTCTCGAAGGCTTCTCGCTGACTTCTCTAGAGGTCGAGAAGCCTGCTGCGCAGTCCGCTGCAGAGGGTGCCGCCAAGGACACCACCGTCCGCATCAAGGCACTGCCTTCCCCGGCGCGCCCGGTGCAGCCGCAGCTGGCTCAGGAACTTGGCGACATCACCACCGACCTCGACGACATGGTGGTCATCGCCGGTATCGGTGAGGTGAGCTCCTGGGGTTCCGGCCGCACCCGTTTCGAGGCCGAGTATGGCCTGCAGCGCGACGGCTCCGCCGAGCTGACCGCCGCCGGTGTCATTGAGCTCGCGTGGATGACCGGCCTCATCGCATGGCACGAGGAGCCCACGCCGGGCTGGTTCGTCGTGGAAAACGACGAAGAGATCGCCGAAGAGGACATCTTCGACCGCTTCCGCGATGAGGTCGTCGCGCGCTGTGGCATCCGCACGCTGACGGATAAGTATCACCTCACCGACCGCGGCTCCATCGACCTGACCACGGTGTTCTTGGACCGCGACATCACCTTCACCGTCGATTCCGAGGCCACCGCCCGCGACATCGCCGAGGCCGACCCAGAGTTCACCAGCATCCGCGAGGCTGACGGCGAGTGGGAGGTCACCCGCCGCAAGGGTGCCACCGCAAAGGTGCCGCGCAAGGCCACGCTCACCCGCACCGTGGCCGCGCAGATGCCGGACAACTTCGACGCTGCCCGCTGGGGCATCCCGGACCACATGCTCGACTCGCTCGACCGCATGGCTGTGTGGAACCTGGTCAGCGCGGTGGATGCCTTCACCCAGGCCGGCTTCTCTCCGGCGGAGCTGCTGCGCTCCATCCACCCGGGCCAGGTGGCCACCACGCAGGGCACAGGTATCGGCGGCATGGAGTCCCTGCACAAGGTATTCGTTTCCCGCTTCTTGGGCGAGGACCGCCCCTCCGACATCTTGCAGGAAGCACTGCCCAACGTCATCGCGGCGCACACCATGCAGTCCCTCGTGGGCGGCTACGGTTCCATGATTCACCCCATCGGTGCCTGCGCTACCGCGGCGGTGTCGATTGAGGAGGCCGTGGACAAGATTGCCCTGGGCAAGGCCGATGTGGTCGTGGCCGGCGGTATCGACGATGTCCAGGTGGAGTCCCTCCAGGGCTTCGGCGATATGAACGCCACCGCGGAGACCGCGAAGATGACCGCCAAGGGAATCGATGATCGCTTCATCTCCCGCGCCAATGACCGCCGCCGCGGCGGCTTCCTCGAAGGCGAGGGTGGCGGCACGGTCCTGCTGGTTCGTGCCTCACTAGCAGCCGACTTAGGACTGCCGGTGCTCGCAGTGGTCGCGCACGCCGCCTCCTATGGCGACGGTGCCCACACCTCCATCCCGGCCCCTGGCCTGGGTGCGCTGGGTGCTGGCCGTGGTCGCGAGAACTCTCGTCTCGCACGCTCGCTGCGCGGACTGGGCCTGACGCCAAACGACGTCTCGGTCCTGTCCAAGCACGACACCTCCACCAACGCCAACGACCCGAACGAGTCCGAGCTGCACTCCATCCTGTGGCCAGCTATCGGCCGCGACGCGGACCAGCCGATGTTCGTCATCTCGCAAAAGACGCTCACCGGCCACTCCAAGGCGGGTGCCGCGCTCTTCCAGACCGGCGGTATCATCGACGTCTTCCGCACCGGCCGCATCCCGGCCAACGTGTCGCTGGACTGCGTTGATCCGCTCATCGCGCCGAAGGCGAAGAACCTGGTGTGGCTGCGTTCGCCGCTGGATCTGGCAGCCGCGGGCCGCAACGTGAAGGCCGCGGCGCTGACCTCGCTTGGCTTCGGCCACGTCAGCGCGCTCATCGTCTACGCCCACCCCGGCGTGTTCGAGCAGGCCGTGTCTCAGCAGCGCGGGGCGGATGCAGCTGCCGAGTGGCGTGAGCACGCCGAGCAGCGCCTGCGCGCCGGCCGCGCACACTTCGAGGCCGGAATGCTGGGCCGCGCCCCGCTCTTCGAGGTCATCGAGGGCCGCCGCCTACCGCACGCCGACGCCAAGGTGATGATTGACGGCTACGGTCTCGTCGACGCCGACAAGGCCGCGGAAATCTCCATGCTCCTCGACGCCGATGCGCGCCTGGGCAGCAACGGTGAATTCCCGGGTGCGTAACCTCTAGCAATTAGGGCCAGTTCAAGTACGAACTGGCCCTTTCCTTTCGGACTAACCTCGTTTCGCTCTATGTCGCGACGATATTTGCTCACCAACGCTTTTCAATTAAATGTTCCATCACACGCTTTCAAACATCCGCCGAAAAATATTGACAAGCATGATTACGGAATCAGCGATTATGCCAGCTTCACGGCGCGATGAGTTCGGTGCGTGTTTTATCGAATGAGCTAACGAAACTGCCTTACGAACAAAACTACGCAGTTCACTATTCGCTGGTCCTGGAAGTTCTACTTCAACAACTCGTGCCAGCCGGTTTTTGAGTTTCCCGCATTAAATTTATCCGCATCATCACCATTCCGTAAGTGACGAGTTTCGTCAAAGGCTACGCGGTTCAATTCATGTTGGCGGACATGAAAAACTGACCAGTGGCGGACACGGGATTTAGGGGTTTGGGGAGTTTTTATTGGGGGTAGGAAAACAAGGGGTCTTCATCCGATGTTCGATAGAAGAGTCTAACCGGACTCATCTAGCGAAAAGCATGGACGGACCTGACTCCGTCTCTAATCAGCAGCAATTGTCTTCTAGAAGAAGCAGGGGTGAAGTTGAGGTGTCAGGCCTGTGGCCCCGCCGTCGCCGATGGTGACTCCAACACCGGGTTCCTCGTGCCTATCGAAGGCAACCACAGCACGCGGCCGCGCGCCGTCGGCACGTTCCGTGAAATCACATGTGCCAAGCTTCACGGACCTCATGCCACAGGTGCGCCCGACACCGAACAACACGGCTCCCATCGGTCGGCTGATGCATCACGTCATCGTCGTTCGGACTCGAGGAGCATCCCAGCGCTAGATCGACGTCACAACAGGGCTCTGAACCAGAGGGGATAAGTTCGCTTACCATACTCCAACAGGACGAGTCAATCATTCGAACACGCCCTGCCCCCGTGGTGTCCGCCACTGGTCAGTTTCTCATGGCCATAGGCGGACTTTTTTATGTCCGCCTCCGGTCAGCTTTTCATGTCCGCTAACAATTCATCGAGAATGCGAACCACCCGATTACCGACATCACTGAAGTCACTTTGAATATTTGCAAAAGCAAACTTCTCACGGAGCTCCTTGATTTCTGTATCAATCCGCACCCATCCGGTAGAATCCCGCGGGCTAACAGGAGAAACCAATTTTCCTTGAAGCTGCGCATCTTCGAGGCCTTCGACATGCCTCTCAAACGGATCAAATATTGCGCTAAGAATCCGCCGTCTAGCTTGATAGCTTCCTTCAGCATCGTTCTGTTTCCAATAGTCTTTAAACGAAGACTCATGACGCGCGACGCTATTTAGTACCGGTAGGGCGGTATCGAGTACCGACCGGTGCGGATATCGGGTACCGGGGGTAGTTTTTGGGCACTCTTTAGTGGACGGCCCGCGCAGTGTGTACGTGTGGATCGCGTTCACGTGGAAGGAGTGATGGTGGTGACGGATTACCGTGCCATCATGTTTGCCTTGGTTGCCGGGAATCGTTCCTGGAACCAGATTCGAGCCGATTTAGGGGTCTCGAAGTCGACGATTGATAAGGGCAGTCGCGTTGTAAGGGACCATCAAATCGATGCTCGTGGGATTGCTGGATTGTCGAATGCCCAGTTAGAGGAGCTATTTCCGGATAACCGGCGTCGCAACGATGCGGAGTTCCTCGCACCGGATTTCAAAAAGGTTGCCGAGCGGATGGTCTCTGGCAAGCGCGTGACGTTGAAAGTCGCGCACGCCAAGTACCTGAAGTTACCTGTTGGTACTGGTCAGCGTCATTATTCGTATCGACAGTACTGTTCGCTGTTTGAGCATTATGTCGATGTTCATCAGCTGTCAGCGCAACTGAATCACGATCCCGGTGACGAGCTCATGGTGGACTGGTCGGGCGATGGAATGGTCGTTGTGGATCCGGTCTCGGGCCAGCGGTTTACCGCGCACTTGTTTGTAGCTTCATTGCCGCACTCAGGGATGAGGCATGTATCGGCGTGGCCGGATCAAAAAATGCGGTCGTGGCTTTTAGCCCACCGTGCGGCTTTGGAGTGTTTCGGTGGTTGTCCGCTGCGGTTGATCCCGGATAACGCGCTTACAGCCACGCAACAGATTTCCCGTGGGCTGCGGGGGCGTATCCCGGTTGCGGAGTATTCCACATTTGCCGATTTCTATCAGATAGGTATTACTGCGGCGAAACGCTACCGGCCGCGGTACAAGGCGAATATTGAAAAGGCCGTGGATATTACCCAGCAATGGTGCGTAGAATACCTCGACGACCAGGAGTTCTACAGTTTCGACATGCTCAATAAAGCACTCGAGGACCAAAGCGATTTCATCAACGATCGCCGTCCCTACCGCGGGCAGGATATCTCTCGTCGCCAGTTGTTTGAAGACCATGAGCAACAGCTGCTGCGCCCGTTGCCCGACCGGCGGTGGTCGTGGTCGCGGTGGAAGAAGTCCAAGGTCGCAATGAACTACCACATCCGGATCGCCAATCACTGGTATTCAGTGCCGTGGAAGCTAGCGGGCAAGTTCGTCGACGTGCAACTCTTTGATGACTATCTGGATGTCTTCTACGACGGTGAGATTGTTGCTTTACATCGTATTGCCCCTGCTAATTATGGCTACTCCACCTTGGATGAGCATGTCCCCGACAACCATAAGGACTTAAACACCCAGTGGAACCGGCAACGCTTGGAAGACTGGGCGAAAAGTATTGGGACAGCGACAGCACAGCTCATCGGCCAGATGTTTAACGCTCGTAAAGTCGAAGCCCAAGCATATTCTAGCGTTCTGGGCGTACTGAACCTATCGCAAGGCTCCATCCACGCTCACCTGACCATTGTGATGGCAGCGATGGCCACAGGCCACGTGTTGGAAGAAGCCTCGGGCCTGTCGCTGAAGCGATTGGTACGAATCTTGAAGAAATACCGATCGTTTACCGTCGAAATCTCAGGCCACACACTCCACGCACAAACCGACCTGCCCGCCGGCGTCCGCGAACTCGCCGAAAAGCTACCCCAACTGTCTGACTAAAATGACCTAAGTCAGGAAACGTTAGCGTTAAAACGTTAGCGCTTTAACGTCATAACACTAACACTAAAAACACCACTCAACCACCGCAATCATTGGGCAAGTTGGCCATAGTCAAAGCTGTGACCCTGGAAATTCGAAAGACGTCACAGCAACAAACCACCACCCCAGACAACCTTCACATGAGATGCCTTTTAAACATTATAAAATATGTCACACGTTCACCTGAGGTTACCCTCGTTTAGTGGACACCCT
>NZ_KV796770.1:0-1786 GCF_001809235.1 Corynebacterium sp. HMSC072A04
TGTTATGTCCATGGACTTTTTGGACACGGAGTCCAGTAACTTTTTGGGCTAGGAGTCCAATGACTTTTTGGACGTGGAGTCTCCCTGCTTTTTGGGCAGGGAGTCTTTGGTGTTTTTGGACAGTCTCTAGCTCGTCTTACCGGTTATGGTTTCTTTCGTCTCGACGGGCGCGGACGCGACAGGATTGGTTTGATCTCTGGTGGCCGGCGGTGCCACATTCCTTCGACATGCCCGATGTTGATCTGTCCGCCGGCTGGACGCTCAAGTAGCTTGATGGGCAGTGGGAATGAAAACAGTGCTTCACCATCATGATCAGTGAAGAACTCAGCGGTGTCATCGGTAACGTGGCTGTATATGAGCCGGTTTTTAAACCGGAGTCCTACATAGAATCCATAGCCCAGGATGCGCACCACTCCGCTTTTGTTGATCCACAGTGTGTCGGGGATACCCCAGGCGTTGCTTGACTGGGCGGATAGACCGTCTACGGTGGGACTGACGGTAGGAGATGATTCTTGCTGGATTGGTTCGTTATCGTCATCGATGGTTGTGGGAGAAGCTGCAACTTCTCCCACAACCGGCACCATCGCCTCTTTAACCTTCTCGATACGATGCTCGTGGTGTATCGCGCTTTCTGAGTGCGTATCCCGGTATGACTTCACAATCTTGGCCCACAGCAGATCCGGGTCAATGGGTTGTGTTGGGGATTGAGCGTGGGCGAAGTGCTCACGGGCTTGGGCTGGAGTGATGTGCATTTTGCCGACTAGCAGGCCTTGATGGCGGCGCCTGGTGTTGTAAAACTCGCGGTAGTCGTCCAACAGCTGTTGGACGTGCTGAAGTGTCGTAGGTTGGCGTGCATCGAGAAACTTGGTCATAGTTTGATGCGAGCGTTCATCTTTGCCTTGGGTTTGCGGGCCAAAACCTGCAATGGACCAGATACCTTGGGCGGCGAGCCAGCGCTCGGTATCGGACAATCGGCCCCGGTGATAGGTGGCAAAAGCTTCACCGTTATCGGTCAAAAGTTCCTGCGGGCGACCATACGTTTCTATTGCTGCGGCCAAGGTAGTGCGAGCATCGAATCCGTTTTCTTTGGCGGCGAAGGCTTGTGAGCCCAGATCAAACCGGCTGGCATCATCAACCAGCTGGTAGATAGTGATCTGGGTATGTGGAGTGTCAAAGAGTCGATAGACAAACCCGTCGAGTTGCCACAGCTCATCGACTTTATCGCGTGCCCAGCGTTTATAGCTTTTACGAGGACGTTTACGGGCATTGGCCTCAGCAACACCAGCTTCGTGGAGCCAAAGCGCAATCGTAGACCGTGCCGGTGGGTGCTCTAAACCAAGGTCATCAATGAGGTAGTAATAGATCGACCACGGGCCATAGTCACGTCCCCGGGCCTTGAGCACTGATCGAGCTGTGATGACTTTCTGACGAAGGTGATCATCGTAGATTCTGGCTGGGGAATGCGGGGCGGTGGAGTCAGGCAGGATGCCTGCACGGCCGCGTTGTTCAACGCGGCGTTTGATGTTGGCATAGGTTTGGCGAGATACGCCAATATCCTTGCAGAATTGGGTGACGGTTCGTCCGTCTCTTACTGGGTCGAAGTCCGCTATTTTCTTGCGGAGATGGGTTGAAATAGCCATCTTGGTATTCCAACCCACCGACTGTCCAAAAAGTCTTGAGACATCACGACAAGGAAGTCTTTGGACTCCGTGACCAAAAACTATCTGGACTCCCCGTCCAAAAAGCCATTAGACTCCGTGTCCAAAAACTCCATAGACATCACACT
>NZ_KV796771.1:0-231 GCF_001809235.1 Corynebacterium sp. HMSC072A04
ACAAGACTTCGGACGCCAAGGAGAAAAAGCAGCACGCGCAGCCTGGGCAAAAGAAGAACTCAAACGGCGCGGCCACCCAGACGGGCGACCTGCCACATTCGACACCGGCATCGACAACGAATGGAACCCCAGCTTAGGCATAAGAAAAGGCTGGGCCGGACGCTCCTAAATCCACACGAAATGTCCCTTAGTGCGACACGCCGCAAATCCACACGAAATGTCCCTTAAGCC
>NZ_KV796772.1:0-253 GCF_001809235.1 Corynebacterium sp. HMSC072A04
CAAAGGTGATGCGGGTGTGGTGGACTGCAGTAGTAAACCGTGCAGCATCTTCACGGTTGTGTACCTGGACGAGCATGTAGCCCAGTTTCCGGATTGCTTTATGCGCTGGGTGAATCGGGTTGCGGCTGATATCAGCGAAAGTGTTGCGCTGGACGTGGACTAGGCAGCGCTGGATGGCAACGTCGGGCCATTTGATACGCAGTGCCTTGAGTGCTCCGCCTGACCCGTCGGTGGTGACGATGAGTGGTTGCGC
>NZ_KV796772.1:353-786 GCF_001809235.1 Corynebacterium sp. HMSC072A04
GGTGCCGTCGATAAAGACCTGGTCGTAAACCCGATAGGGGTCTGTAGCGGTTGGCACGGTGACAAACCACAGCAGCTTGAACCACCGGGTTAAAGTCCGCCTTGTTACCCCAAGGCGTGTGGCTAAATGGTCTGCGGATTCACCGGAGAGAATCCAGTCAATAAAGATTTTGAAGTGGCGTATCTCGCTGGTGTGTGCGCGGGTATTAATCGATGAAACGCTGCAGTTAGGACATAGCCAGCGTTGGGTTCCTGCCGCGGTTTTGCCGTTCTTAACCAGTCCGTGGCCGCACATGTCACACGACGGCCGATTCCTATTAGCCATAGGAATTGGCCTTACCGCACCAGCAGCAGTCCTCCTATCACAGACCTAGGACTATCTGGTGTTGATTTCACAGATCGGGCGGACCTGACCCCTGTTTGGTAGACACCTG
>NZ_KV796773.1:0-344 GCF_001809235.1 Corynebacterium sp. HMSC072A04
GATTGGACTGGTTCTTCCAACCTGTCTGAGCGTTGCATCAACACTGGTCTGGGTATTGGTATCCCGCTGCTGTTCCTGATTCCGGTTGGTCTGGCTTCCCAGATGAACATTCCGGGTCTGTCGGAGTTTGTTGCTCCGATTAACAAGCAGATTCAGGATCTGAATACCCGTCTGCAGCAGCAGGCTGGTCTGTTCAACGGCCCGTTGGCTGACCAGGTCAATGGCATCAATGCTCAGCTCAAGCGCTTCGGTGCTGACTACCAGCAGGCCGCTGGTGCTGTGGCTCTGATTGCTGCTGGTGCTTTGGCTATCGGCCTGTTGGCTGATGCTTGTGCACCGGGTGC
>NZ_KV796774.1:0-35817 GCF_001809235.1 Corynebacterium sp. HMSC072A04
ATCAACGCACTCTAAAACCGGAAGGGCCGGATAACTCCGCCGCGAGGAAGCTGCCCACGTTACTCACCATCCAGTTGTCCTCTTGCTGCCAGAAGTGGAGGAAGTGGCGGTGCATGGAGGCGTCATCAGGAGCCAGCGGGAAGTCCCCCGCGCGGCCTGCCACTAGCTGCTGACCTGGGCGCACGACGGCGCGTTCCCCAGCGGAGTTAGTGACAAGGAGGTCGCGCTGCATCCAGAGGCCTTTCTGTAACTTTAGGCAGTAGCTTTTAGAGCTTTGAGTAGTACGGAGGGCGCTGTCACCTTTACACTGCCGTGTGGCCTAGCGCGCCTGCTGAGATTCCGGGGAGTGCCACCCAACGAGGGTTCACATTTGGCTCGTGTGGCACCCCCGGCCACCAGAGGAATACACTAAATCGCTCACGTGTTGTCTCTTGGGCGCTGACGATGTGAGTAGCAGCGCTGAAGACCCAAAATAGAAAAGTTGAAAGGTGTAGCCGGCCGCATGTCCGCTGAAATCCCTTCGAAGGTAATAACTACCCTCAGCATCCTGGTGCTGGGAGCGATGGTCATGATTCTCAACGAGACCTCGCTCTCCGTTGCGCTACCAGCCATTATGGCGGACTACTCCATTCCTGCCACGAGTGCCCAGTGGTTGTTGACGGGATTCATGCTCACCATGGCTGTGGTTATCCCGACCACCGGCTTCCTTCTGGAAAGGCTCACGACGCGCCAGATCTTCGTTGCGTCCGCGGGGCTCTTCCTGGCCGGAACCGTGGTGGCGGCCCTCGCACCGAGCTTCTTCATCCTGCTGGTGGGCCGCGTCCTTCAAGCTGGCGGAACCGCTTTGATGATCCCTACCCTTATGACCGTGGCCATGACGCTGGTCCCAGCGCAGCGTCGTGGCACGGTGATGGGCATCATTTCCGTGGTGATCTCCGTGGCCCCGGCATTGGGCCCCACCGTCGGCGGAGCGATTCTCAACCACTTCACCTGGCACGTTATCTTCTGGGCCATGGTCCCGCTCATCGCCCTCATTCTCGTCGCCGGGCTGTGGCGTTTGGACAATGTGGGGGAGAACCGTGATACCCCGCTCGACGGCCTCTCCGTCGTCCTTTCCGCCTTCGCGTTTGGCGGTTTGATCTACGGCCTGTCCTCGATGGAAAAGATCCTGCAGGGTGACGGCTGGGTGGACATCGCCGTTACCGTGGTGGGCGTCATCGCGCTCGCCGTATTCATCCGTCGGCAGCAGCGCTTGGCGCTGGAGGATCGCGCCCTGATGGATCTGCGTCCCTTCCGTGTGCGCAATTTCACCCTCGCGGTGATCATCCTCCTCCTGTCCTTTGGGCTCATGCTGGGAATGGTCACGGTCTTGCCCATCTATCTGCAAACCACACTGGGTGCTACGGCCTTTGCCACGGGGTTGGCGGTGATGCCGGGCGGCATCCTCCAAGCCTTCCTCTCTCCGATTGTGGGCCGGCTCTTCGATTCCTATGGCCCGCGCCCGCTCATGATTCCCGGGTCGCTGCTCATGGTGGCCGGGCTGTGGCTCATGGCCACCTTGGGTGAGAACTCAGCCGTGTGGATGGTCGTGGGTATGCACGTGATCTTCTCCCTCGGCATGTGCTTGATGATGACGCCGCTGATGACCACTGCGCTGTCCTCGCTTCCGAAGAAGCTCTACTCGCACGGCTCGGCAATCATGAACACTTTCCAGCAGTTGGCGGGTGCGACGGGAACGGCTTTGCTCGTTGTCTTCCTCACCCGCGGCACCCTGGCTGGCGCTGCCGCTGGGCTAAGCCCGGCCGCGGCGACGGCGCAGGGAACGCACTGGGCTTTCCTGTTTGCCGGCGTGGCCGGCATCGCCATTGCGGTGATAGCACCGCTGCTTAAGCGCGCGGATTAAGTGCGCGGTTTAACACAGCGGCAGGTTGAGGCGGATGTCCTCTGCGTCCTCGCCCCAGACGAGGACGGCGTCAGCGGAGTCCTCGGCGCTCATGTAGAACACCGGCTCGGAATCGGAAATGTCGTAGCTGTACACGGTGCAGCGTCCGTTGGATAGTTCCTGCGCGCCCTGCGTCGGGCCGGCGGCCTCGCGCTGGGCGGCGTCCCCGTACCGCGCCACGGAGTAGCTCACGCCGTTACCAACGCACGTAATTTTGGCCTCCTGGCCGTCTTCCGGATCACGGGATTCGCAGGTGGCGCCGTTGAAGCCTTCGTCGCCGGGGCGGGAGCTGATGAGCCCGGGGTGGGCATCGGCAAGCGCCTGTTCTGAGTCGGACCACGCCGACCGCCCTAGGAAGAACCACAGCAGTCCACCAACCAGGAGCAGGAGAAGAAGACCCACGCCCAAGCCCGCAAAGACCTTGCCTTTCGACTTCGAGGTGCGCGTGGTGGATGATTCCTCCGCGGGGTCGGCAGCATAGCCAGGTTGCGGTTGCTGGGGTTGCTGGGGTTGCTGCGGCCCGGCCCACTCCGCCTGCGGGGCGGCGGTGTGTTGCGGAGCTGACTGCCACGGGGCCGCGCCCGGGCCCGGGCTGTCCGCGTGTGTGCTGCGCACGGCGTCGATAACGGCGGCGGCTGAGGGGTAGGCGGCCGCGGCGCGGAAGCCTGGGTAGGCCGCGGAGACGAGCTGGGCCAGGCGGTCGATGACCTCCTTCGCGGAGGCAGTGGGGGCGTCGGTAGCGGTGGCTGGGCCGACTGAGGCGAAGAAGGCGTTCGAGCGGTTATCGGTGAGGATGATGCGCCGCGGGTTGAGCGCACGGAGAGCAAAGCCAGCGCGGCCCTGCTGGATAAGGAAGTCCGTGGCGTCGGCCAAGGGAGCAAAGACGGCGAGAGCCTCCTCCTGGGAAAGGTGATGGGCGCCGATGCCAGACGACGTGTACTTCGACAGCTGCTCGCCCGGCAGGCTGCGGCGTACAAAAAACTCCTGACCATTGTTCATCGTGCCCGTACCCACGATAGGGGCAATGGCGCTGTGCTGCAGCTGGCCAACGATTCCGGACTGGCGGAGCACGCCGCGGTGCTCCGGACCATAAATTTCTACGAGGAGTTCGTCCTGCGAGGGATCTTCCACGAGAAACAGCGAGGAGCCCGCCCCTTGGTCCAAGACAGCCTTCTCGCGCAGCCGGTGCTGGGTAGTGAAAAATTCAGGAAGCGTAGTCACGGTGAGAGAAATCCTTCGTGGAGGAGGTCGACGGTGAGGTATAAGAATCTTCCTCATTCTAAAGGCGACACCGTGTCCATGGGCGTGACACAGCGCTCCCGCCACGGTGGGCTAACAGATGGGCAAGCTCAAACGGTCCTCGCGAGCATGCGGACCAGCAAGAACGAGAGCAAAACGCGCGGAGACTCCCGAGGGGTACACTCCCCACGTTCCCGGCTGGTGAGGGATTTCCGCCGAGGTGATGCTGCACGCATCCTGGACTAAGACGTCGAGGCGGCGCGGCATGATGGAGTTACGGTTGTCCTCCGTGCCGAAATCAGCTGCGACGAGCGTGAGGTCGTCGCCCCTGCACACGATTCGAGCCTGCTGCCCCGCTTCCGGCAGCGCGGGGCGGCAGTCGAGGTTGCGCCACGGAGCGCGGCCAGGGTGCTCCGGCAACAACTGTGGAAATTGTTGGGCCAGAACCTCGTCGTAGTCGTCCCACCCCGCGCCGTACAGCGCTAGTCCGCCGGCGACTGCCAGACACAGCAACACCGCCGCAAGCACGCCCCCGAGGATGCTCAGATGGCGGCGCCGCGGCTGCTGGGCGCGCTCGTGGTGGGGGCTGGCCGGTGGCGTAGCAGGGCCGGCGGCAGCATCCGGGGCTGCGGGGCGCGGCGCGGACGCCAGCTCACTCAGCTCCGCGAGCATCTCCGATGCGCTGGCGAAGCGCTGATGAGGATCCGGGTTCAGCGCGCTGGCGAAAAAAGTGTTGAGGGCGGGGGCGAGGGGAGCGTCGCCAGGCGCCAGATTATGAGCGGTCAACTGCGGTATCACACGGCTGTGCGCCCACTGCTGGGGACTGGTGGCGCGGCGCAGATTAACCAGAGTGAGCATCTCCAGCGCGATGAGCGCGAGCGAGTAGCGGTCGCTGGCGGCGGTCGGCTGCGGTGGCTGCTTGACCAGCTGCGTGGGGTAGAGCTCCGGCGCCATGTAGGCATCCGTGCCCACGCGCAGGCCTTCGCGGGTCAAGCGCGTCGTGTCCTCATTGATGGCGATGCCAAAGTCCGCCAGCATGACGGTACAGCCCTCGTTATCACTGTGGGCCGTGGGGGAAGGCGTGCTATCGGCGATGATGTTCGCGGGCTTGACGTCGCGGTGAATGACCGGCGAAGGCAGGGCCGCCAGGTAGTCCAGGGCCTGTGCGATGGGCGCGAGCAGCTGCACGGTTTCCTCCACCGTGAACTTGGAATTGTCCAAGATGCGCTGGTTGATGTGCGCCTCCAGGCTGGGGCCGCGCAGGAATTTCATAATGAAATAAGGCACGCCGCCCGGGGTGATGTCGCCATCGTAGATAGGCACGATGGCCGGATGCTCGAGTGCCGCGACGGTGCGCATCTCCGCCATGAAGCGGCGGACTTCCTCATCGTCCTCGGCCGCATGCTGCGCGATGACCTTGATGGCTACTTCGCGGTCCAAGCTTTCCTTGCGGGCAAAGACGATGGTGCCCATGCCACCCGCACCGATCTGGTGGAACTGCGAGTAGCCCTTGGCGCTGAGCTCGGGCTCAAGATCCAAAGGCAGACCGGAAGCGGTGGGCTGGCTGTTCATGGCTATGCGGCGACGATGATGGGCTGGTGAATGACAAAAGGCTCATAACCGGCCTGCCGGATGCTGATCTCTGCGACAAAGTCGCCAGGGTCGGTGAGCCGAGCAACCAGCGTGCACTCGCCGGACTCACAGTCCACGACGAAATCCTCGCCCTCCTTGAGGTGGTGTGACTGGGTGTCGTCGAGAAGCGCCACCTGCCATTCGGCATTGTTGTCCAAATCCGCCTCGTCCCCACTCAAGTTCGTGGCCTGCACGCTGAGGACAAGGGCACCCCCGGTGGCCCACTGCAGCACGCCGGTCGGGGCAGAGCCGCCGGTAGCCCCGTCGTAGCGCCGGTTGTCCAGCTCAACGCGCAGGGTTTGGAAACCGTAGGGCTCTACGCCCGAGTAGGTGGCCACGATTTCGTTGACCACTCCTGGGCCCGCTTCCTTTTTCGTGAGCAGGTAGGTGCCGTCCTCCTGGCGCAGGTGCGAAGGTTCGCTGGGTTCTGGGATCTCGGAATCGGTCCCCTCGACAGGAACGTCTTCGTGCTGGGACAGGGTGGTCTGGCCCGTGACCGTGAACTTGGGCGCATCCTCCGCGGTGTCTTTGTTCGTCGCGCACGCAGACAGCGCGAGGAGCGCTACGCCGAGTCCAGCTAGCGCGCGCGGAGAGACGGAGGCGAACATTGGTTGTCAGATCCTTGCAGAGGGACAGATGAGGGATAGAAGGGGATAAAAATAGATAGGGGCCAGAATCAGACAAAGAATAACAGCACCGGTGAGCGGCTTAAAACAATAATGCTGAATTGTTATGAAAGGTGCGCATAGTAGTGCGGGTGCGCGGCCGCGAATTGGGCGAGCACAATGCGCCATGAGATCTTTTGGCCCGGCTGGAACTGCGGAACGCCGAGCTTTTGCAAGGTCTCCGCCAGCGTCTGAATCTTGCGCTCTACTTTCTTTTCCGTCCAATCCAGGGCCTCTGCTAGCTCGCGCTGACTACTCACGACCACCCGTGGCTCCGCGGCGGGGTTGTCGAGGAGTGGCTGAGCGAGGGTCTTGAGCAGCAGGCACTGCTCCTCATTCGGCTCGAAGACGTGGGTGGTAAACGGCCCATCCGGTGGAAGGCTGGGCTGTGGGCTGCGCAGCGACTGCATGACGGTGAGCTCGCACTCGTAGCTCATGGTGGCAGTGGAGAAATAGAGCGTGGAGGTTCCCGGGTGCAGGACCTCAATGCTGCCGGGGCTGATGAGGGTGCGGCCGAAGCCGCAGGCGGCGGGCGGCTGGATCGTAGCGGCGATGAAACTGCCGATGTTCTTGATGAACCACTGTGAGCCATTGGACCACACCTGCAGGAACGTGCGGTGCATGGCGGGATCATCGGAGGCCAGTAGGAAGTCCCCCTGGCGGCCAAGGGTGACGCTTTCGGAGACCTCGAGGAGGCGGGAGTGCCCAATCAGATCGTCGATAAGCAGGGTGCCGTGCTGTGCCTGTTGCATCGGGGGAGGCTCCTTCCCGCGGGGATGTAACCAGTGTTGACTGAAGAGTTACTTTACTTCAAGGCTTGCGCGCAGGCGCTTGGCGACGCCTCCCGCCACCTGTTCGCTACCGGCGTACAGTGGCTCTACCTGGGGAAATGAGGTTTTTGAGTAGGGGGGTGCGGAATTCGCGAATGGAGTGTCCGCCCCGCGCGTTAGAGTGGATGACACATTTACAGCGAAAGGTAAGAGGTAATGTTCGAGAGGTTTACTGACCGTGCTCGCCGCGTCATTGTTTTGGCGCAGGAGGAAGCACGCATGCTCAACCACAATTACATCGGCACCGAGCACATCCTCCTGGGGCTTATTCACGAAGGCGAAGGTGTAGCGGCCAAGGCTTTGGAGTCCATGGGTATCTCGCTGGAGGACGTCCGCCGTGAGGTGGAAGAGATTATTGGTCAAGGTTCTCAGCCGCACACCGGCCACATCCCATTTACCCCGCGCGCGAAGAAGGTTCTCGAGCTCTCCCTGCGTGAGGGTCTCCAGATGGGCCACAAGTACATTGGCACTGAGTTCCTGCTGCTTGGCCTCATCCGTGAGGGTGACGGCGTGGCGGCTCAGGTGCTGACCAAGCTGGGCGCCGACCTGCCGCGCGTGCGCCAGCAGGTTATCCAGCTGCTCTCAGGCTACGAAGGGAATGAAGGCGAAGGCGGCCAGTCCCAGGGTGGCCCCGGCCCGGTAGGTGCCGGTGCCGGCGCTGGCCAGGGAGGCCGTGTTGGCCCGGGTGGCTCCGGCGAGCGCTCCAACTCCCTGGTGCTGGACCAGTTTGGCCGCAACCTCACCCAGGCTGCGCGCGACGGCAAGCTGGACCCAGTCGTGGGTCGCGATTCCGAGATTGAACGCATCATGCAGGTTCTGTCTCGCCGCACCAAGAACAACCCGGTGCTCATCGGTGAGCCCGGCGTGGGGAAGACCGCCGTGGTCGAGGGCCTAGCCCTCGATATCGTTAACGGCAAGGTCCCGGAGACCCTCAAGGATAAGCAGCTCTATTCGCTGGACCTCGGCTCCCTGGTGGCTGGCTCGCGCTACCGCGGTGACTTCGAGGAGCGCCTGAAGAAGGTGCTCAAGGAGATTAACCAGCGCGGTGACATCATCCTCTTTATCGATGAGATCCACACCCTGGTCGGCGCCGGTGCCGCCGAGGGCGCTATCGATGCTGCTTCCTTGCTAAAGCCGAAACTGGCTCGCGGCGAGCTGCAGACCATCGGTGCCACCACCCTGGATGAGTACCGCAAGCACATTGAGAAGGATGCTGCCTTGGAGCGCCGCTTCCAGCCTGTCAAGGTGGAGGAGCCCTCCCTCGATGACACCATCCTGATCCTCAAGGGGCTGCGCGATAAGTACGAGGCACACCACCGCGTCTCCTACACCGATGAAGCGTTGAAGGCTGCAGCCTCCCTGTCGGACCGCTACATCAATGACCGCTTCTTGCCGGATAAGGCTGTTGACCTCCTCGATGAGGCCGGTGCCCGTATGCGCATCAAGCGCATGACCGCCCCGGAGGGCCTGCGCGAAGTGGATGATCGCATCGCAGAGGTCCGCAAGGAAAAGGAAGCTGCGATTGACGCCCAGGACTTCGAGAAGGCCGCTGGACTGCGCGATAAGGAGCGCAAGCTGGGTGAAGAGCGCGCGGAAAAGGAAAAGCAGTGGCGCTCCGGTGACTTGGAGGAAATCGCCGAGGTCGGCGAGGAGCAGATCGCTGAGGTCCTCGCGCACTGGACCGGCATTCCGGTGCTCAAGCTCACGGAGAAGGAATCCAACCGCCTCCTCAACATGGAAGAGGAGCTGCACAAGCGCATCATCGGCCAGGACGATGCCGTCAAGGCCGTGTCCCGCGCCATTCGCCGCACCCGTGCCGGCCTGAAGGACCCGCGCCGTCCTTCCGGTTCCTTCATCTTCGCAGGCCCCTCCGGTGTGGGTAAGACGGAGTTGTCGAAGTCCTTGGCTAACTTCCTCTTCGGTTCGGATGATGACCTCATTCAGATCGATATGGGTGAGTTCCACGATCGCTTCACCGCGTCCCGCCTCTTTGGTGCTCCTCCGGGATACGTTGGCTACGAAGAGGGCGGCCAGCTGACCGAGAAGGTTCGCCGCAAGCCTTTCTCCGTGGTGCTCTTCGATGAGATCGAAAAGGCCCACAAGGAGATTTACAACACCCTTCTGCAGGTGTTGGAGGATGGCCGCCTGACCGATGGGCAGGGCCGCGTGGTGGACTTCAAGAACACCGTGCTTATCTTCACCTCCAACCTGGGCACCCAGGACATCTCCAAGGCCGTGGGCTTGGGCTTCACCGGCTCTTCGGAGAATGACGCCGATGCGCAGTACGAGCGCATGAAGAACAAGGTCAACGACGAGCTGAAGAAGCACTTCCGCCCAGAGTTCCTCAACCGTATCGATGAGATTGTGGTCTTCCACCAGCTCACCCAGGAGCAGATCGTCGAGATGGTGGAGCTGCTCATCGCCCGCGTAGAGAAGCAGCTCTCCGAGCGTGACATGGGCATCGAGCTCACTCAGAAGGCCAAGGACCTGCTGGCTCAGCGTGGCTTCGATCCGGTCTTGGGTGCTCGTCCGCTGCGCCGCACCATCCAGCGCGAGATTGAGGATCAGCTCTCCGAGAAGATCCTCTTCGGCGAAATCGGCGCAGGTGAGATCATCACCGTGGACGTTGAAGGCTGGGACGGCGAGTCCAAGGACAACTCTTCTGCCACCTTCACCTTCACGCCGCGTCCACGCCCGCTGCCGGAGGACACCTTCGACAATGAGCTCGAGGAGACCGCCGTGCGTGAGGCCGATGAGGAACTCGCCACCGAGATCGATGAGGAGTCCCACGGTCCGGATTCCGATGGTCCTGACACCGTCACCCCGGACGTCCTCGACGAGTCTGGTAGCGATTCCGCTGAGGAATCCCACAACGACAATGGCGATGACGGCAACCCGCCGCCGGCAGGTGCCGGTGCTAGCCAGCCGCTTTAAGCGCTGACTTGGGCCCCGTGCTGGACCCATAAGGAATAAGCCCCGAACCGCATGCGTGTGACACCGCGTGCGGTTCGGGGCTTTCTTTGTGTGTCCTCCAGCCGCGGTGGGAGGCACGCCCCAGTGGGCGGGAAGGCCCAGTGGGCGGGAAGGCCCGCCCACCACTAGAAGGGAATCAGCACACCGTCTCGTGAGATTCGTGCTCCGGGTGCTCGACCTGGATGATGGAGGCGTTTGGTAAAAGGCGTCTGACAAAAGGCATCTGTCATAAGGCGTTTTCACGGCTGAAAACGCCTTTTACGCCTTGTAGATGGCGTTTTTAGACCCAAAGATGCCGTTTGCCAGATGCCTTTTGCGGGACGCCCTTTTGACTTGGTTCAGTTTCGTGCGGAACAATCCCACCCCACCGCCGAAAAGTACCAGGTAGCAGTGTTAGGAGTGACGTTGCTCGCCCGCTCATGACCTAAGCCGGGCTAGAAGGGAATCAGCACACCGTCTCGTGGGATTCGTGCTCCGGGTGCTCGATCTGGATGGTGGAGTGCTCGATGCCGTGCTCGCGCAGGGCTTGCTGGGCGGCATCCAACAGAGGGCCGGTCTCGACGGTACCGTCGCGCACGATGTGCACGGTCGTCAGCACGTTCACGCCGTCCAGGCTCCACAGGTGTAGGTCGTGGATGTCGGCAACACCCTCGATCTGTCGCAGCGCGGGCTCGATGACGCTGGCGTCGAAGTCCGCCGGGACCTGCTCGAGCAGCACGCTCGCCGAGAGCCGCATGAGCTGCCAGGCGCGCGGGAGCACCATCGCCGCGATCACCAGGGAGGCGATCACGTCCGCCGCCACAAACCCCGTGGTCAGTACCACGACGCCCGCCACGATCACTGCGATCGAGCCGAGCATATCCACCAGCACGTGCAAGAACGCGCCCTCCACGTTGATTGAGGATTCGCGGTGCCGGTGCAACACCCACGCCGATAGCGCATTCGCCACAAGGCCAATCACCGCGATGATCAGCATCGTTGTTCCTTGTACCTCAGCTGGGCTCTGCAGGCGGCGCACCGCCTCGACGACAATCCACACCGAGATCGCCAGGACCATCACCGCGTTCGCTAGCGCAGCAAGCACCTCTACTCGCCGGTAGCCGTACGTGGCCTGGGCTGATGCTTGTCGACGCCCAACCAACACCGCTAACACCGCGATGATCAACCCAGCGGCGTCGGAAAGCATGTGCATCGCATCCGCCATCAGCGCCATTGAACCCGCCAACCAGCCGCCGATCAGCTCCGCGAAGAAAACGGTGCCGGTAATGCTGAGCGCAATCAAGAGCGCGCGCAGGGGCGTGCTGGAGTGATCGTGGTCGTGGTGCTCGTGTGCCATGCACTCAGCCTATCCCCGCCGGCGCTTATTGACAAGTAAATGAAAATAGATGGCGGCGCCAGGGGGCGATTCTAGGATTCGGCAGGTTGGCAGTTTGACGGTGCGGGGACGTCGCGGAAGCGGTCGATGAGGTAGTTCGTGCCCTGCAGAACCGCGCGGACCGTGGGCGCGGCATGGTTGGTGCCCGAGCCCGGGCTCACGTTGACCGCCCAGGCGTCCTCAAAGTAGACGGTCCCGCCGGCAGCACAGAAGTCGTGAGCCATGCGGCGTGCTTGCTGGTAGGGGATGATGTCATCGGTCGGGGAGTTGACCACCATCATCGGGGCGTTGAGAGCCCGCTGGCCGAGGCGCTGCTCGTGCAGCATGCGGGAGGCCACCGGCTTGCGGCGCAGGAGCTCGGCGAAGGATTCACCGCTCGTGGTCAGCTCACTGGTTCGAACATTTCCCCAGGTAGACATCGATTCGCGCAAACAAAAGGTGGCAGCGTCGGCGAGGAATGTGTGGCCGCGCGGATTCATCTCACCGATGATTTCCCGGGAGAACTCCGGGCTACGCTCCGCAAAACCATTGATGGCGTAGCCCAACACGTGAACGAGCGCTGAGCCGTCGACCGCCTGCATCACCTCGAAGAGGTCCGCTGGCGGTGCACCGGCGAAAGTTCCCTTGACGTTGAGCTCGGGGGCGTAGCTCGCGGCGTATTCGCCCGCAGCGGCAGCTGCGCCACCGCCTTGGGAGTAGCCGACAAATCCCACGGGGGAATCGGCGGGAGCACCGGCGAGCCGGAGCGCGGCGCGGGCGGCGTCAAGAACCGCGTGGGCCTCCTCGACGTTGTTGACATAAGAATGGTGCCCCGGGGTTCCGAGCCCGATGTAGTCCGTGACTACGACGCGCACACCTTGGGAGGCCGCGTAGTTATACACGCGCGTGGCCGCAGCTTCATAGCGCTGGTCAACGCGGTTGCCGTCGGCGGCGAAACGGGCTCGGGACGGCGCACACTGGTCACCCGCCCCACGCGTTCCCGGCGCGTAGACGATAGTTGGGCGCTCGCCCGGCCCGTTCCATGGTGCTGAGGACTCGTAGACCATGCCGGTCACCGTGGTGGGTGTGCCATCCATGAGGGTGGAGGAATAAGAGATAACAGTGGCCTTAACACCGGGTTGTTCTATCGGTGACGCCGATTGGACGCTGCCCGGCTCCACCGCGTGGGCGGCGGGCGATGCCAGAATAAGAGCAGCGGTGGTCGTTAGCACTGTTAACAGGGATTTTATTCGCACAAAGCTCAGAGTAGCCTGCGGCGTCGTAGTGCGCATCCGCGCTAAGCTGGCACGCATGGGAATTTATTATCGCAAGCGCAAGAAGACCGGAAAGAACAGCTGGATCAACCTCTCCGGCTCCGGTGCCTCGATGTCGACGAAGGTCGGCCCCGTGACGTTTAACTCCCGCGGCGGCATGTGGGTCAACCTGCCCGGAGGCCTGAATTTCCGGGGACGCTGGCGCTAATGACATCTCACCCCAACAGCGACTATGTCCGTATGGGGTACGAGGCCGACGTCGTCTTGCGCCTAGGCATGATGCTCATGGGGGCGGGAACGTCCGGCTACCGCGTGCTGCGCGGCATGAAACGTGCCGCCCGCGCGCTCGGCTTTGATCGGCTCGACGCCAACGTTGGCGTCACCCAGATAACATGCACGTTTCACCGCGGCCGCGAGTTTCGCACCGTGGTGGCCCAGCAGCATTCACCGGCTGTCGATGCATCCCGGATCGAAGCCCTTGAGGACCTTACCCACCACAAGCTGTACGCGGGCATTACGGCCGAAGAGCTCACGGAGATGCTTGATTCCATCGAGTCAACGGTGGTCAAGCGTTGGAACCGCTGGCTCTTGGCTGCAGCGGCAGCTATTGCGTGCGCCTCTTTCGCGGTCCTGAACTTCTTCACGCCGCTGGCGATTCTCCTAGTGGCTCTCGCCGCTTTCTGCGGCCAGCTCACCCGCGCGGTCTTGCACGGCAAGCACGTTCACCAGCTGGGTTGCATCGTGGCGGCCGGAACTGTGGCTAGCCTCGTGTACTTCTTCACCACCGAGGCTGTGGCCGCCGCCGGGGTAGCGGACCCGTCGGAGTTTTCCTCGGGCTATGTGGCCGCCGTACTTTTCCTCATTCCCGGCTTCCCGCTATTCTCCGCGCTCATTGATCTCGCGCGCTTCGACTTCGAGGCCGGACTATCCCGCCTGACCTACGCGCTGACGGTGATCACAGCTGCGACCTTTACCGTGGCCTTAGTCAGCTGGACCACGGAACTCACCCCGGAACCGGGAATTCCGGACTATGCGCCCGTGTGGTACCTCGCCGCCGCGGCGGCCAGCTTCCTAGGCATTTCCGGATTCGCGTTCCTCTTTAACTCCTCGCGCCGGATGGTGCTCGTGGCGGCCGCGGTGGGAACGGTGGCCAACCTTGTGCGCCTGCTCCTCATCGGCGTCGGGGCCACGGCCTACGTCGGCGCCTTCGTAGGTGGTCTCATCGTCGGGCTCTTGGGTGCGGTGGCCTCCACACGCGCACACCTACCGCGCATCACCACGACGGTGCCCGCGTCCGTCATCATGATCCCGGGCACCTCCATGTTCCGCACTGTCTATCACCTCAACGTGGGTAACATGGACCAGGCGTTGAGCAACTTCGCTACCGCCTCGATGGCCGTGGCAGCCATCGGCTGTGGGCTTATCCTCGCGCGCCTGTTGACCGACCGTGACTGGACCTTCGGCCACCTCATCGACTTCTCACATGTGCCTAGTGCGGAAGGTGGAACAAACCCTCGTCGTTGACATCCATCAACCCATCCTCGAGCAGTGAGGCTTGTGCGCGCGAGCGCTGTGCCGCGTCCGGCCATACCGCGTCGAGCGCGGATTGCTCGACGGGATGAGGGGTGGCGCGGAGGACGTCGAGAAGCAGCCCTCGCACCTGCCGGTCTGTACCGGTGAACTTTTGCACTCGCTTCTTGGCCCGCGCGGTCTCTTCTTCGCTGGGCTCCGGACAGCCCGCGAGCTGCCAGGCGCACGTGGACTTAATGGGGCAGGCGGCACAGTCGGGGTTCTTCGCCGTGCACACCAGCGCGCCGAGTTCCATGAGTGCGGCCGAAAAACGCGGACCGTTCTCATCCGGAAGCAGGGCTTCTACCTGTGCTAATTCGCGTTTCGCGGGCGTCGGGGCGAGGAAGCGCCCCTCCTCGGCGCGGGCGTAGACGCGGCGGACGTTGGTATCTACCACCGGGACGTTGTGGCCAAAATGGAAACAGGCTACAGCACGCGCGGTGTACTCACCGATCCCCGGTAGCGCCAAGAGCTTGTCGACGTCTCCCGGAACCGCGCCTTCACCAATCTCTTTCGCGCACTCCCACAAGCGCAACGCGCGGCGCGGGTAGCCCAGCTTGCCCCACGCGCGCAGGACATCCGCTTTGGAAGCCGCCGCGAGGTCCTGTGGGGTGGGCCAGCGGCGCATCCACTCCTCCCACTGCGGGGCGACGCGCGCGACGGGTGTTTGCTGGCTCATGACCTCGCTTAAGAGCACGCCCCACGCTGAGGTGCCCGGCCGGCGCCACGGTAGGGGACGCTCATGGGCATCGAACCATTCCACGACAGCTTGGGTATCCATAGGCATCTCAGTGTAGGGCGGTGGGGACTAGAGTAAGAATCATGCCTTTAGTAGATGTCCCTCAAAACCCACAGAAGGTGTGGGAAGCCCTCCAGGAAGGTAACCACCGCCTGGTGACGGGTAACCTCATCGACGTTAACCAAGACGCGAAGCTGCGCGCTGGCCTGACTCAGGGCCAGGACCCACGCGTCATCGTGCTGGCCTGCTCCGATTCCCGCGCGCCCATTGAGCACGTGTTCAACATTGGTTTCGGCGATGCCTTCGTCATCCGCACCGCCGGTCACATCCTGGACAGCGCGGTGATGGCGTCGCTGGACTATGCCCTGGAGAATCTCAAGGCCAACCTGCTCGTGGTGATGGGGCATCAGTCCTGCGGTGCGGTGGGCGCAGCCGCGGACTTCCTGGCGGGCGGCGATCTGCCGACGGGCCTGCAGCGTCCGATCATTGAGCGTGTGGCCGCTGCCTCGATGGTGGCCAAGCGTGATGGCCGCGAGGAACTCGCCGATTTTGAGCGCGAGAATACCGCGCAGACAGTCTCCCAGATCATTTCTGACGTTCCGGCTGCGCGCCAGCTTCTCGACGCCGGCACGCTCGGCATCGTCGGCCTGCGCTACCTCCTAGAGGATTCCAGCGTGGAGACCGTCGTCCTGCACGGCGTTCACTAGGCTCGCCGGCTGGCCCGGGCACTGGGCGGGACTAAGCGCATAGAAGTCGCTGCTCAAGACACGCGGCCCCGGGCTGGCCCGGGTTGGGCTCTAGTCCCCTTAAACTAAGAGCTGTGACTGAGCCATCCCGTACCCCGAAGCAGCTGCCGCGAGAGATTTACCTGCGTCGCCGCATCGCCGCGCTCGTGGCGATTCTGGTACTCGTGGTCATCCTTATTTGGGCTGCTACCGCGCTCTTTAGCGGTTCGAAGGAGGACCCGGGAGCCGAGTCGCAGCAGGCGGCGGCGTCGGGAACTCTGACTCCGTCGGAGGATGCAACCTCGGCGGTGGAGACGACGGAATCCACTGCGTCTGAGGAATCCACCGAGCCCGAGGCGGGGGAGGCGGACAAAGAAGAACCGACCTCCGAGGCAAAGCCAGCTGAGCTCACCGTTGATCCATCCAAGACAACGTGTTCCCTCCAAGACCTTAAAGTGATGGCCAAGACCAACGAGGACAGCGTCCCCGCTGGAAAGATGCCCACGTTCTACTTGGAGGTATTTAACCCGACGACGGAGGACTGCTCCATCGATCTCGATGAAGAGCAGCTGCGTTTCGAGGTCTACAAGATGGGCTCGAACGAACGCGTGTGGTCCGATACCGATTGCTATGCCTCGGTAGAAACCGGCAAGCAGACTTTCAAGTCCGGTGAGACGCGCTACTTCCAGGCGGATTGGTCCCGCAAGCGCTCCGAGCCGGGCCAGTGCACCGAGCGCGAGGAAGCCGAGCCGGGCGCTTACTTCCTGCATACTGTCATCGGGGAAAACTACTCCCCAGCGTTGCCGTTCAACTTGCTTTAAGCGCTGCAATCGCCTCGCTCAGGGTTGCGGCTTGGCGCACCTGTATGCCGCCGCCGACATCTACCTTTCCGGGCGGGACGATGGCGTAGCGGTAACCCAAGCGGGACGCTTCTGCCAAGCGGCGGTCTAGGTTCGGTACGCGGCGAACTTCGCCGGCCAAGCCCACCTCGCCGATGACCACCGTCTTCGGTGGTAGCGGCTGCTCGTGCAAGGAAGACCACGTGGCGAGCGCTACGGCAAGATCCGTCGCCGGCTCTTGAATCTTCATGCCGCCCACCGTGGCCACGTAAGCGTCCTTATCGTTGGTGCGTTCACCGGCGCGGGCCTGCAGTACGGCGAGCACCATCGGGACACGGTTGGCATCGAGCCCCGTGACCACGCGCCGCGGGTTCTTCGCCACGGGGTCGACGGTCAGCGCTTGCACCTCGGCCAGGATGGGGCGCACACCATCCATGGCGACGGTCACCGCCGAGCCGTCTGGGGTGCTGCCGCGGTGGGAGAGGAAGAGGCCGGAAGGGTCCGCCACCTCCCGGATGCCAGCGGCGGTTTGCTCAAAACAGCCCATCTCATCGGTGGCGCCGAAGCGGTTCTTGAGTCCCCGGAGCAGACGCAGGGAGGATTGGCGGTCACCTTCAAAGTTCAACACGACGTCCACGAGGTGCTCGAGCACGCGCGGGCCAGCGACGTTGCCGTCCTTGGTCACGTGTCCGACGAGGAGGATGGGGATGCCGGTGGTTTTGGCCAGCGTGGTCAGGGCTGCGGTCACCGCACGCGACTGTGCCACGCCACCGGCTACGCCCTCCACCCCGGCCGCGTGCATGGTTTGGACGGAGTCCACGATGAGGAGGCTGGGCTTGAGCTGTTCGACGTGACCAAAGACGACATCCAAATTCGATTCGGCCGCGAGGTAGAGCGTCTCGTGCAAGGCCCCGGTCCGCTCGGCTCGGGCGCGGACCTGCCCGGCGGATTCCTCGGCCGTGGCATAGAGGGCGGTGCGGCCCAGTTGCGCCCAGCGGGAGGCGACCTCCAATAACAAAGTGGATTTTCCGACTCCCGGCTCACCCGCCATGAGCACCACCGAACCGGGAACGATGCCGCGGCCAAGAACGCGATCGAGCTCCCCGATGCCAGTGTTGAGGGCCTTCGTGGCGGCAGCGCCCACCTTCGTAATCGGAACCGCTGGGCTCGTCGGTGTCAGGCCGGTTGGTCGGCGTCCAGACACAGCGGCCTGGGCCGCGGTGCTGCTTTCTGACGCCGCGGTTTCCTGCAACGTTCCCCATGAACCGCACTCGGGGCAGCGGCCAAGCCACTTGGGGGAGACGAAGCCGCATTCAGAGCACGTGTGGACGGGACGAACCTTTTTTGCCATGCCCATCACTCTAGTAAGTGGTGTGGACATTCACGTCGCGGGCAGGATCGCACCCTTTTCATCGCGCGCGATATGCACAGAGGCGCTACAGTGTTAGCCAGGTTACATCTTGTGTGTGCCTGCCCCCTCTTTATCCCCGTCCGATTTCTCACAACAAGAAGGTATTTCCATGAAGATTCGTCGTACCCTCGTCGCCGCTGGCGCTGCTGCCGCCGTCGCCCTCGCTGGCACCCCGGCTGCTTCTGCCGCACAAGCTCCCGAGCCGCTGGCCACTGTTCTGACCGAGATCACCAACGTCGCTGGCTATGAGGCTCAGAACCTCATCCTCGTACCGGCGGCGCTGTCCTCCTTGGGCTTCCTGTCGAACCTGCTGTCCTAGTCCAGTTCACTTACCCCCACACCTCACTATTCAAGGAGACCCCATGAAGATTCGTCGTACCCTCGTTGCTCTGACCGCTGCTACCTCCCTGGCTGTAGCTGGCGCCCCGGCCGCTTCCGCCGCTACCTACCCGGAACCGCTCAACCAGGTTATGGATGAGATGGTGAAGTACGGCGGCCCGCAGGCGCCGAACCTTCTTCTCATCCCGGCTGCCCTGTCCTCTCTGGGCATTCTTAACTCTCTGCTTGTGATGACTACGGCATCCTCGCGAGCTTAAGAGTTTCCTGCGTTCGCTGAGGAGCGTTAAACGCACACCGCCCCAACTGCCAAAGTTGAAGCCCGTGATTCGAAGATCTGGGAAAACTTTGGCGGCTGGGGCGGTTCTCTATGAAGAAAAGGCTTACTTGTTCTCGGCGTAGCCCTCGGTGGACTGCGGGTCGCGGTCAAAGTCACCGGACTGCAGCGGGGAGGCAGACACGGTGGCGTCAACCTCGATGGTGCCGGTGTTGAAAGTGAAGGTCACCGGGCGGGAGCCGCCGAAGGCGAAGCCGTCGTTCTCCAGGGTGGTGGCTACGTAGGTGATGTTCTTGTCCTTGCCGTCCTTCGGGAGACGGTCCAGGTTCGTCTGGGAATCAGCGTAGAGGGCGTGATCGCGAGGAAGCGGCTCTGCGCCTTCCAGTGGTACGTCCTGGCCGTCGACGCTCACGGACTCGAGGACGACGTCGTCGACCTTGTAGCCCTGGTTGACGGCCACGAACTTCAGGGAGGTCTCACCGGTGTCCGGTTCAACCTGAATGGTGACGTCACGCACGGCCACCTTGCCATCTTCGGTGCTTGCGGATGCGCCGTCGACAGCAATGACCTTTTCCGCGGTCTGTGCAACATGACCGGCCGAGCAGGACGCCAAGGCCAGCGCGGAGAGGGCGGTAACTGACATGATGGCACCGCAGCGAGCGGCGGACTTCAGGGACTGCACTGTGAGTGTCCTCCATTGAATTGCGATCACAAAGCTTATCAACGCTTTAGCCTAGTACCTCCGCAGTAAAAGCACACAGTTTCCGACAAACCTCTTGGGTAAACCGGGGGTAGCCGCGCTTTATGTTGGCCGTCATCGTGGTGTAAAGCGAGCTGCTCTACGGGCTTGGGTGGGGGAGCAGTGCCGGAAAACTGCGTGCTAGAGTAGATACCCTGTATATGCGGCCCACTGAGAGTACGCCGAGAGCGCACGATGGGCACCGTCTCAAAGGCTTCATAAGGAGTGGCAATGGAATTTAAGGTCGGAGAGGTCGTCGTCTACCCCCACCACGGCGCCGCCAAGATTACGGCGATTGAAAAGCGCGAGATGGGCGGCGAGGAGCTCGAGTATCTCGTCCTCCAGATCAACCAGTCCGACCTCGTGGTTCGTGTGCCCTCCAAGAACGTTGAGATGGTGGGCGTGCGTGATGTTGTGGGCAAGGAAGGCCTCGAGAAGGTCTTCTCCGTTTTGCGCGAAGAAGACGTGGAGGAGGCCGGCAACTGGTCCCGCCGCTATAAGGCCAACCAGGAGCGCCTTGCATCCGGCGATATCAACAAGGTGGCAGAAGTCGTGCGTGACTTGTGGCGCCGCGATCAGGACCGCGGCCTGTCCGCCGGTGAGAAGCGCATGCTTGCCAAGGCCCGCCAGATTCTGGTCGGTGAGCTTTCCCTGGCTAAGCCGGTCGATGACAAGAAGGCGGACACCATGATGGAGGAAATCAACGCCACCATCGAGCGCCACCGCGCCGCCGGCTTGGTCGAGGACAAGTCCATCACCACCGACATTGACAATGACGTCGATCTCGATGACCTCTCCTTCGACGACGAAGACTAATACCCGCCGCGTGATCGCCCTCGTCGCGGCGGCCGGTCAGGGAACGCGCCTTGGCGCTGATATTCCTAAGGCCTACGTGGAGCTGCGCGGAAGTACCCTGCTTGAGCGCTCCGTGAAGGCCATGATTACCTCGGAATTTGTCGATGAAGTCATCGTTCTCGTCAGCCCCGCCATGGAGGATTATGCCGCCAGCATCCTCGACCGCATCGATTCTGATATGCCCGTACGCATCGTCCACGGCGGGGGTGAGCGCGCCGATTCCGTCTGGGCGGGCCTGCAAGCCATCCCAGATGAGGATGCCGTGGTGCTGATCCACGACGCCGCCCGGGCGTTGACGCCGCCGGGGATGATCGCGCGCGTCGCCAAGCGCGTGCTCGACGGGGCCACCGCAGTTATCCCGGTCCTTCCCGTGGCGGATACCATCAAAGAAGTCGAGGGGACCACGGTGCTGTCTACTCCGGATCGCTCCCGCCTGCGCGCCGTGCAGACGCCGCAGGGTTTTAACCTGGCCGCGCTGCGCCGCGCCAACCTAGACTATTGGGCGCAGGACCCTGACTTTGTCGCCACGGATGACGCCAGCCTGATGGAATGGCACGGCGAGCGCGTGGAGACCGTGCAGGGAGATACCTTCGCGTTTAAAATCACCACTCCCATCGACCTCGTCCTGGCGAAAGCCGTGACGGATGAGGCCGAACCGACCATCTTCGAGGTGCCTAGTGACTAACCCCATCATCCCGCGCGTGGGAATCGCCACCGATGCCCACCAGATCGAGCCCGGAAAACCCTGCTGGATCGCCGGCCTCCTCTTTGAGGACGTGGATGGCTGCGAGGGCCACTCCGATGGTGACGTGGTGAGCCACGCGCTTGTCGACGCCTTGCTCTCCGCCTCCAACCTCGGCGACCTCGGCTCCTTCGTTGGCGTGGGCCGGCCAGAGTACGACGGAGTCTCCGGAGCACAGTTGTTGCGCGAGTGCCGCGAGCTGCTGAAAAAGGAAGGCTTCATCATCGGCAACGCCGCTGCGCAACTGGTTGGCCAGAGCCCCAAGATGGGCCCGCGGCGGAAGGAAGCCGAGGCCGTTCTGAGCGACATCCTCGGCGCCCCAGTGTCCGTCTCTGCGACGACGACGGATCACCTTGGCTTCACCGGCCGCAAGGAGGGCCGCGCTGCCGTGGCCACGGCCGTAGTCTGGCGCGCTCCCAATTCCTAACGTAAAGTCATCAGAAAAGGAGGACGCTGTGGCTTTGACAATGCGAATTACCAATACCGAGGCACTTCGTGCTCGGCACGACGAACTCCTGCACGCCTTGGAAGCTGTGGTAGGGGAAAACCTTAGCTCTGAAGATTTGCGGATGCTTGCAGAGTCCGGTCGCTTTTCGAAAACAGAGCGCGCTCTATACGACGAGCTCCGACGCGTCGAGCTTTTGCTTGAACGTTAACGGTGGTCTGTATGGGGGAATGGGGCAACGTCTGACAATGGAATTCTTTAATTGGGTGCATGCCGTGCACCTGAAAGTGTTGCCCCTCAACGAAGAGTCCGATATTCGGGTGTGGACGGACCTCAATCCAGATGATGGCTCTGCACTATTGGAATTGCATGCCCCGTTGGTTTATGGGGTAGGAAGCGATAGCAGCCATAGTGTTTCCTACAGTGACCTTTTCGAATCTGTGGTTCGCTTTCACACGGCCGTTTCACCTGATGAATTGTCCCTCAGCATAAAGTCGAGCAAGTTTGAGCTACGGGTCGGGACCGCTCCTGGGGTTCGTTTCGAGTATGAACGAGACAATCGTGTCGCTCCGACGGCCCATATTCATCATTCAGGGGTGGCTGGCCTGTTGAGCCCAGCGCTGATGAAAAACTTTTCCGGAGTGAAGAATCGACGGAAGAAGGGAAAGATTGAGGACATACATTTTCCAGTAGGCGGCAGACGATTTCGGGTGTCTCTGGAGGATTATTTCTTCTTCCTTTTCGCGGAGTGCGGTTTTCGATCAAGACCTGGATGGAAAAGCTACCTCGGCAAAAGTCGGGAGAAATGGCTCGACGAACAGTTGCGCGGAGCGGTAGCTGATAATCCTGAACGAGCTGCGAAGGCCTTGCGGCAGATGGGATACGCCGTTGAATGGACAGGCACTGCGCCCGATTCTGATACATGCGACCATCGGCCGTGGTGAATTCCTACCTGGGGGTCAATTAGACTAGGCCAGGTGAGTACTTTGCGCATTTTTGATACCGCCACCCGCAGCCAACGTGAGTTCGAGCCGGTTCGTCCCGGCCACGCGTCGATCTACCTGTGCGGTGCTACCCCGCAGTCCCAGCCGCACATTGGCCACCTGCGCTCCGGCGTCGCCTTCGACATCCTGCGCCGCTGGCTTAGCGCGCAAGGCTATGACGTGGCACTCGTGCGCAACGTCACCGATATCGATGACAAGATCCTCACCAAGGCTGCTGAGAATAACCGCCCCTGGTGGGAGTGGGTCTCCACCTACGAGCGCGAGTTCACCAAGGCCTACAACACCCTGGGCGTTCTGCCCCCTTCGGTGGAGCCGCGCGCGACGGGCTTTGTCACCCAGATGGTGGAGTACATGCAGCGGCTTATCGACGCCGGCTTCGCCTACGCCGTGCCTAGCGGCACGGCGGGGGGAGAGGACGAATCCGGTTCCGTTTACTTCGACGTCGCGGCGTGGAATGCCACGGAAGGCTCGGACTACGGCTCGCTGTCCGGCAACCGTGTCGAGGAGATGGAACAGGGCGAAACAGACAACGCTGGCAAGCGCAGCCCGCAGGACTTCGCGCTGTGGAAGGCTGCAAAGCCGGGGGAGCCGTCCTGGCCCACCCCTTGGGGTCGTGGCCGTCCGGGCTGGCACCTGGAGTGCTCTGCCATGTCCACTTACTACTTGGGCAGCGAGTTCGATATCCACTGCGGCGGCTTGGACCTGCAGTTCCCGCACCACGAAAATGAGATCGCGCAGTCCCATGCGGCGGGGGATAAGTTCGCCAACTACTGGATGCATAACCACTGGGTCACCATGGCCGGTGAGAAGATGTCGAAGTCCTTGGGCAACGTCCTCTCCATTGCCAACATGCTGGAGATCGTCCGCCCGGTGGAGCTGCGCTACTACCTGGGCTCCGCGCACTACCGCTCGGTGCTCGAATACTCCGAGGAGGCGCTGACCGAAGCTGCGGCTGGCTACCGCCGCATCGAGGATTTCGTAGGCAAGTTCGAGGGCGTCGAGAAGGGCGAGTGGACCCCGGCCTTCGAAGAAGCGATGAATGATGACATCGCTGTGCCGAAGGCACTGGCGGAAATCCACACCACCGTGCGCGCGGGCAATAAGGCGCTGAGCGACGGCAACCGTGAAGAGGCTGAGCACCTCGCCGGAGCCGTGCGCGCTATGGCCGCGGTTCTTGGCTTTGATCCACTGGATGAACAGTGGAAAGATAGTGGCGAAGAAAGCGGCGCTGAAGCGGCCCTGGACGTTCTCGTTCGGGCCGAATTGGAGCGTCGCACCACCGCCCGCGCAGAAAAGGACTGGGCTACTGCGGACGCCGTGCGCGACCGCCTTGCAGCCGCGGGTATTACCATCACCGACACCGCCGACGGCCCCACCTGGTCCCTGGCGGATTAACGTCCTCTGCATACGCAGAGGACACCATAAGGAGAAGATCTATGGCACGTACCCATGGCCGCGGCGGCGCAGGTATCCGCAAGACGAATAAGAAGGGCGCCACGAAGGGCTCTGGTGGCCAGCGCCGCAAGGGCTTGGCAGGCAAGGGCCCCACGCCTAAGGCGGAGGACCGTATCTACCACGCCAAGCACAAGGCGAAGCTGGAGCGCGAGCGCCGCAATTCGGGCCGTCACCAGAAGGAGACCGCGGAGATGGTCGTTGGCCGCAACCCGGTCATCGAGTGCCTGCATGCCAAGGTGCCTGCTACCTCCCTTTACATCGTGCAGGGCACGCGCAATGACGCTCGCCTTTCCGAGGCGGTAGCCATGTGCAATACCCGCAACATCCCGATTCTTGAGGTCCAGCGCCACGAGATGGACCGCATGACCGGCAACGGTATGCACCAGGGCATTGGCCTGCAGATTCCGCCGTACAAGTATGCCGACGTTCATGACCTGATGGATCGGGCCCGCGATGCTCAGGAACCGGGTATGTTCGTCATCCTCGATAACATCACCGACCCCCGCAACCTCGGCGCGGTCATCCGCTCCGTCGCGGCCTTCGGCGGCCACGGCGTTATCATCCCAGAGCGTCGCTCCGCCTCCGTCACCGCGGTGGCCTGGCGTACCTCCGCCGGCACCGCCGCGCGCTTGCCGGTGGCTCGCGTGACCAACGTGACCCGCACGGTCCAGGACTTCCAGAAGGCCGGCTACCAGGTTGTTGGCCTGGATGCGGGAGGCGAGCACACCCTCGATACTTACAACGGTGGTACCGACCCCGTTGTCATCGTCATCGGCTCTGAGGGCAAAGGCATTTCGCGCCTCGTCCGCGAGAACTGCGATGCCATCATGTCCATCCCCATGACCGACTGGGTTGAATCCCTCAACGCCTCCGTGGCGGCAGGTGCGGTGCTTTCCGAGTTCGCCCGCCAGCGTCGCGCGGCCCAGAAGTAGGCTCACGCTTTCGTCGCCATGTTCCTCACGAGTGTGCGTCCCGCCCCGGAGCTTATTGGGGAGGGACTGCCCGGCGTGCCGGAACACATGCGCCGCCTGGGCGTGCTCATCGCAGCGCTGCCCGGCGGCGCCTTGCGTTTGCCTACGCCCGTGACCGTCGTCGTGGGGGATAACGGCGCCGGAAAATCCACGCTGCTCGAGGCCATCGCCGTGGGGCTTGGCGTCAATCCCGAGGGCGGCTCGCGCCACGCCCGGTTTGCCACCGGCGACGAGGACTATCCCGAGTGGCTCATCTGCTCGCGGGCGCACAACCCGCGCGACGTGTACTTCTTGCGCGGCGAGACCTTCCTCAACTTGAGCGAGTATCACCACCAGATCCACAGCCCGGAGAATCCCGATCCGCTCAGTGACCTGCCGTTTCTCAGCCACGGCCAGGGTCTGCTCGCCCTCGTCGAGAGACGCTTCCATTCTGACGGAATGATCATTCTCGACGAGCCGGAAGACGGCTTGTCCTATCCCCGGCAGGTCGAGGTTGTCACGCAGCTCGAGCGCCTCGCCGCCCAGGGCGCGCAGGTCATCCTCGCGACGCACTCGCCAGTCTTCCTCAGCATGCAAGGCGCGACCGTCTACGCGTTCGGCGACAAGGGGATTGCGCCCGTCGCTCCCGAAGCGACGGAAGCTGTCCACGCCGCGCGCGAGTTCCTTGCCGATCCATTGGGGACCGCCGCGTTTCTTATTGGGGAGGGCGAATGAGAGACTTCTATGTCGACGCCTATGCCGCGCTGGACGGCGGCCACGGACCTGAGTGGGTGTCCTCCGTTCCTGGTTTCGTGGCGCTGCGACGCCAAGGACTGGACCTGCGTGCGCCGGTGACCGTGCTGACCGGGGACAACGGGGTAGGAAAGTCGACGCTCGCCGAGGGCATTGCCTTCGAGTACGGCTTTCCTGAGCGCGGTGGGATATGGGGTGTGCAGCGCTCCGCCGGTCCCATCAATCCCCTCCGGAGGTGGGCGAGCCTGCGGCTAGGTACCGCGCCCAAGGACGGCTACTTCCTGCGAGCGGAGGCGCACTACAACGTTGGTTCGACCGCGATGTCGCATGGCGAGTCCGTCATGGACGTCGTGCAGCGTTCCTTTGATGGGCGCGGGCTCTACATCCTCGACGAGCCGGAATCTGGGCTTTCGCTCGTGCGGCAGATGACGCTCATGGCGGAAATCCATCGCGCCGCGGAGGCGGGTGCGCAGTTCATCGTGGTGACGCACTCGCCGATTGTGGCAGCCATCCCCGGTGCGCGGATTGTTGAAATTACAGAAGATGGGTTCTTCCTTGAGCTGCGCGACGTGACACAGACGCTGGCGTTTCAGTCGTTGCGTGAGTTTCTCTACGCCTCCGGATGCTAGATTCAGGGCCGAGAAAGCTGGATGGCGATCTTTACTTCTTGGTTGCTGGCCAGTACTTCACATCTTGAACATTCAGATTGCGTGCGTGTGCCGAATACAAGGTTCTGGAGGATTGGGGTTCCACGGCTTAGAGACGAGGACGACTCGGTCCTTTGCCTGCCGTTTTCACCTTGTACAGATTCAGCTGCGGGTAACTTGAAGAATCTTCGCCAGCAAACCGTGACATCGAGAGTACATACATGCACAGACGTGTGCAACATCACGCTGGGACGTAATAATTCTCTAGATAACAACGGGTCGCAAGTGTGATTAGTCAGTACGCGAGAAAAGAAAACCTACGCGATGGAACGCGACCTCTACGCGATCGTCAACGACATTGCCGACCACTACAACAAGGTTCACTGAATGATGAACTGAAGGATCTTTTATCCCTTGTAGGCCTTTCATTGCACCACAGTGTTTCCTGCGAGCATGCTTCGCTCGGTATGAAACAGCGTCTAGGAATCGCCAAAGCACTGGTTGGTAATCCACAATTATTGCTTCTCGACGCTCACCTACGAACGGCCTCGACCCGAGGTTGGGGCTGAGTGGAGTGAGACACGATGGGGCGCACGTGCAGTCTAGAGCCCGAAGAATTCCTCCACGAGCTCGGCAGCGATGAAGGAATCCGTGTTTTTACCCAGGCGTGGGTCCAGCTCGTTGCCCGACGGGATGACGTGGCCCATGCCCTCGACGCTCACGAGCTCGACCGGCGCGCCGGTGGCGTCTGCCGGCTCCCAGCGGTCGACAACGGTGTCGGGGAAAAGGTGGGTGCGCTCTGGGCCGGCGGCATGGTTGAGCTCCGCGAAGCGTGCGGCGTTCTCCTGCGCGCCGGTGACGGCACCGCGGGTGCGCTTCGGGTCAATGCCCGCCGTTCCGCCCGTATAGGGCGCGAGCCGGTCGCCCGTGCCGTGGACGAACATGACCGGGGTGGGTTGGTACGCCGAGTCCGGATTGGTGGGCGCATGGTTGGCGCCGGCGCCGAGAGTGGAGGCGAAGACGCAGGCGGCATCGGCAAGCCCGGGGGCGTCGAAGAGCAAGCGGATAACCATCTGCCCGCCGTTGGAGAAGCCGCAGAGGAACACGCGGCCAATCTCCTGCTCCGCGCGCAGCTCGTCGAGGATGGTGCGCGTGAAGGCGACGTCATCGATGCCCAGCTCGCGCGCGGCGACGGGCAGGGTGGCGCGGGCATCGTTAAAGTGCTGTTCCACGCCGGTGGGGTAGACCGCAAGCATGCCGTGGCGGGTGGCGAGGTCATCGAACGTGCCGTTAGTGAAGCGGCGGATGACGTTCGCGGATTGCAGGGAGCCGTGGAAGAACAGGAGGAGGTCTCTCTGGCGCTCGACGTCATCATTCGGGCGGTACACGAGGTACGTGCGGGTGCGGTCTTGTAATTCGAGGCTACGGCGTTCCAAAGTCACGCATCTAGCCTAATCCTGATGCGCGCAGTGCTCATCGTGCGTCGAGGTGTGGTGTGTCTCGGCGTCGGCGCGATCGGTGGCGGCGCGGAAGTGTTCCTGGGAGGCGCGGCGGGCGGCGACGTCGTCGCGGACGGCCTTGCGGCTGCGAGCCCAGCCGATGCCGCGGCAGACCAGGTAAATAACAAAAGAGATGCTCGTGACGAAGACCGAGACGGGCAGGCCCGGCGCCAGGGAGAGGACCAGGCCGCCCACGGCGGAGACCTCCGCGAAGATGGTGGACCACACCACCGCGCGCAGCGGGGAGGAGGTAATCTGTACCGCCGCTGCGCCCGGCGTGATGAGCAGCGCCATGACGAGCAGGGAACCGACGATCTGTACGGACTGTGCGGCCGTCAGGCCCACGAGGATGGCGAAACACACCGCTAGGGACTTCACTGGCACGCCGGCGGCTTGAGCCATGACGGGATCCGCGGAAGCGAAGAGCAACGGGCGCCAGAACAGCGCCACCACGGCAACGATGATGGCGGTCGTGGCGGCGAGCAGCCACACCGAGGCGGAGGAAACACCGACGATCTGTCCTGTCAGCAGCGTCATCGCGGTCTTGGCGTTGCCGGGGTAGAGGTGCAGGAACAAAACCGAGAGACCCAGGCCGAAACTCATGACCACGCCGATAGCGCTGTCTTGTTGGCCCTTGAGCCCCAGCACCGCCAGGATGATGGCCGCGACGATGGCGCCGGCAATCGCACCGAAGCCGATGTTGAGACCGAACAGCAACGCTGCGGCCGCGCCCATGAGCGCGAGCTCTGAGGTGGCGTGCACGGAGAAGGACATGTGGCGCAGGACGATGAGTGAGGTCATCACTCCGGAAAGGATTCCGAGCAGCGCGCAGGCGATGAGCGAGGATTGCACAAAATCAACGCCCAGCAGGTACTGGGTATCTTCGATGAATTTAGACAACGATGAGCCTCCCATCGACGTTGAGGACTGTCACGGAGGAGCCATAGAGTTCCGAGAGCACTTCGGAGCGCATGACCTCATCGACCGTGCCGAACATGTGACCATTGGGCGCGAGGTAGAGCACCTTATCCACCACTCCCAGCACCGGGTTGATGCCGTGGGTAACAAAAAGCACAGAGGTGCTGCGCTCGTGGCGCCAGGCGTCGAGCTTGGCGACGGTTGCCTGTTGCCGTGCCGGGTCCAAGGACAATAGCGGCTCGTCCGCGAGGATGAGCTCTGGGTTATTAGCCAGGGCCTGGGCCTGGCGGATGAGCTGTTGCTGCCCGCCGGAGAGCTGGCCCACGCGGCGGTCAGCGATGCCGGTGGCGCCAACTTCGGCGAGGAGCTCGTCGACGCGTCCCCGGGCAGGGCGCCGGTTGCGCAGCGTGCCGTGGGCGAGGGACAGTGACACGAGATCCCGGGCGCGCAGCGGCAGGTCCTGTGGGAACATTCGTTGCTGCGGGATAAAACCCACGCGGCACGTGACGTCTACGCTGCCCGCGGTGAGCTGGCGGGTACCCAAGATGGTTCCCAGCAGCGTGGACTTGCCCACGCCATTGGGGCCTAAAACGGCGATGAACTCGCCGCGGTCTACGGCGAGGTTCATGTTCGACCACAGTGGTTCTACTGCGGCATTTTTAAAGGAAATGAGCACTTATGCAGCCTCGAGTGCGTTTACGACTTCTTCATAGTAGTCGAGGAAGTTGGTCTTCTCCGGCGGGGTTTCACCGATTTCGACGACCGGGATGTTCTTGTCCTCGGCGGCGGTGCGAATGCGCTTGGTCATGTCGGTTTCGGTCTGCGGGTTAAAGATGAGCAGGTCGATCTTGTCCTGCTTGATGTCCTCGAGGAAGTGCGCCAGGTCGGCGGCGGTGGGCTCGCCCTCAGCAACGGTGGCCTTGCGGTAGCCCTCCGGGGTGGCGTCGGTGCTGTCGGTGTACTTGAAGATGTAATCCGCGATGGGCTCGGTCTGCGCGTAGTTGCGCTGCGGGAGCTTCTCGATGCGTGACTTCAGGCCCTCCACGCGCTCGACCAGGGGATCGGCGGTGGCCTTGGCCTCCGGGTTGGCCTCGTTGACGAGATTGGCTACGTCGGTCGCCACCTTCTCGATGGCGGCGGAGTCGTACCACACGTGCTCGTTGCCATCGATGTTGGTGACCTGCTCGGGGTGCTCGGCGGCGATCTTCTTGGCCTCATCCATGGTCACGGTCTCACCTTCGTGAGCGTGGTCATGCGCATGCTCGTGTTCGTGCGCATGGTCATGCGCACGCTCGTGTCCTTCTTCATGACCATGTTCGTCATGGTCATGCGCGTGGTCGTGTTCCTCTCCATGATCATGCTCGCCATGATCATGATCACCATGATCGTGCGCGGTAAGCGGGAGCGCGTGAATGATCTGGTCCTGGTTCTTGACGGCCTGGTAGAGCCAGGCGTCGTAGCCGCCGCCACCGGCGATGATGACGTCGGCCTCGTTAGCGCGGGCGATGTCCGCGGCGGTGGGCTCGAAGTGGTGTGGGTCCACGCTGTTACCGCTCACGATGGGGTGGACGTCGATGTTGACGTCGGTCTGCGCGGTGTTGACGACCGCCTGGGCCACATCAGCCCAGATGGAGGTCGAGGCGACGACCTGAATGGCCTCCTTGTCGGAACCGGCATCCGAGCCGCTATCGGCGTTATCGCCGCTGGAGGAACAGGCGGTCAGCGAGGCGGCGCCCAGGGTGGCTGCGAAGAGGAGAGCGGTGGGACGTCGGAAAGCACGGCGTGAGAGGGAAGTGGTCATGTCCCTATTTCTACGCTTTAGTGAAAATTGTTGTCAAATGATAATGAGTTGAAAACGGGTAGTCTTACCGTCATGTCCAAACGCAGTACGACGCTGGCCTCCCTGGCCGCCGAACTCGGGGTTTCGCCCACCACGGTGTCCAACGCGTATAACCGCCCAGACCAGCTGGCGCCTGCCACTCGGGAGCGCATCCTCGCCGCGGCGGCTGAGCGTGGCTACACAGGCCCGGATCCCACCGCGCGCAGCCTGCGCACACGCCGCCAGGGGTCGCTGGGCGTCCTGCTTACTGAGCACCTGTCCTATGCCTTCGAGGACATGGCCTCGGTAGATTTCCTCGCCGGCATGGCGGAGGCCTCGGCAGGGGCGAGCACGACGTTGACTCTCATCCCAGCCGGCCCAGATACCGTCGGTGCTCCCAATGACGCCCAGGCAGCGCAGCTTGTAGGGTCGGCGGCGGTTGATGGATTTGTGGTCTATTCCGTGGCGGCGGGTGATGCTTACCTTGAAGCGGTGCAACGCCGCGGCTTGCCGGTGGTGGTGTGTGACCAGCCCACGGATTCGGGCTTGCCCTTCGTGGGTATCGATGACCGCGCCGCGATTGCCCCGGCGGCGCAGGCGCTTGTCGACGCCTCCCATACCCGCATCGGCATCCTTGCCATCCGCCTATATCGCGAGCGCCTCGATGGTGAAGTGACGGCTGCGCAGCTGGCTGCGGCGGATATGCACGTGCAACGCTCACGTGTATTGGGTGCGCTCGATGTCTTTGCAGACGCGGGACTCGATCCTGCAGACATCCCCGTGGTGACGCGACACATCAACGATTCGCGTACGGCTTACGCGGCCGCGGAGGAGCTGCTGACTAAGCACCCGGATCTCACCGCGGTGTTGTGCACGACGGATTCGATGGCGCTCGGCGTAATGGCTTATGCACGCGATCATGGAATCGTGGTTCCCGAGCAGCTTTCCGTCACCGGTTTCGATGGCATCGCGCCGGCCCTGGCGCTGGGCCTGAGCACCGTCGTGCAGCCGAACAAGGAAAAGGGGGCGGCGGCGGGGCGCATGCTGGCCAGCCTCATCGAGGGGCGCGGCGAGGTGCCGCGCGTGTTGTTGGAGACCACCTTCCGCCCGGGGCGCACCGTGGCGCCGGTCGGGGCTTAAGAGCTGTGCTGCGCGCGAGCGGCGGCGAGTTCTTCGAGGAACTCTGTCACCGCCGCGATATCGGGCACGCGCAGCGCCGCCTGCGTTGCGCCCTCACCAACCTTGACGCCGAGGTCCGGCGGCTGATTGAGCGCGGCGAAGCCGTCTTCGTCGGTGGTGTCATCCCCTAAAAAGACCACCGCTGTGGCCCCGACGCGGTGACGAAGCTTGTCAATCCACGTGCCCTTCGTGGCCTGCGTTGCGGAGAACTCGACGACGCACTTGCCCGCAGTCTTGGGGAAACCATCGGCGCTTAAGGCCTCGCCTTCCGCATAAGCAGCAGCGGCGGCGTCCGGGTCTTGCAACTCCAGCGCCCGCAGGTGCAGCACCCGCTGGAAAGGTTTGATCTCCAGCTCCGCGCCGGGGTGGCGGGCGATAATCTCCTTGATTTCCGCTTCCTTCTTGGCCAAGTAGGCTTCCATCTCCGGGGTGAGCGCGGATTCTTCCCACGAGGATTCGGCCCCATGCGAGCCACCAAAAAGCACCGGCTCGCGCAGCGGGCATACTCGCATCAGGCCATCGAGGTGGCGCCCAGAGAGCACTGCCGCGGTGGTGTTAGGTAGTTGCGCCAAGGCAGCGAGAGCATCCAGCGAGCGCTGCTCGGGGCGCACTGCGTAGGCGTTGCGCGCGAAGCCGGCCAAGGTGCCATCGAAGTCGGAAACAACCGCTAAATGTTCGGCGGCGGCGAGAGCATCAATCATGCTCCCCACCCTAGCGCTGAAACTTCGGAGCTATAGCGCGGCCATGCGGATAATCGGTGAATCCACCTTGTCGGTGCGCAGCGTCAACACGAGTTGGTTGTTGGGGTTGAGCGCGAAGTCGAACTCATGGCCTTCGGCGATGAGGTTGCGCATCAGCGAATCAGCCCATTGCATCGAGCCCTCGCAGTCGCCGCTTCGCGGTGGGCTTTCATAGGTGGCTTTCTCCACCCGCATGACGTCGCCCTCCCAGATCGTGGAGGTTTTGTCATCCTTGTGGAAGGACACCTCAGCGGTAAACGGTACGCAGCCAGTTGAGCCCACCGCAGTGTGCTCACCGAAGCTCATATGGGGCACGTGTGCAGTATCGGCAGGGAGGGAGGAAGGAGCGTCCGGTGAGGTGTAGAGGTTGATGACCTGCCAATCCTTGCCCACGATGCGGTCATCGCCGCGCGGGGCAGGTTCCTCCTCAGCGGAGCTGCATCCAGCTAGGCCAAGCGCAAGCAGCACAGTACTGAGCACAGCGGTGAGCCGGCGCCGCATCATGCTTCCTCCTGGTTCAGTGCGCCGAGGAAAGACTGCGACCACAGCGCGATATCGTGCTGACGCACCTGCTCGTTCATAGCAATCATGCGCTCGCGCATGGTCTCGGGGGATTCCTCCAGTGCCTTGACCGCGGAGAGCAGCGCACGTTTGATGGATTCGATGTCGAAGGGATTGCACAGGTTGGCTTGTGTGAGTTCTGCTGCCGCGCCCGCAAACTCGGAGAGCACGAGTGCACCTGTGCCGTCGCCGTGGGAGGCCACGTATTCCTTGGCCACTAGGTTCATGCCGTCCTTAAATGGTGTGACCAGCATGATGTCCGCGAGCCGGTAGTAGCGCCGCAGGACGTCCTTCGGCACGGAACTGTGCTGGTAATGCACCACCGGCGCGCCGAGGCGCCCAAAGCGGCCATTGATGCGGCCCACGGCCTCCTCCACCTTTGAACGCGTGGCGCGGTAATGGTCGATGCGTTCGCGCGAAGGAGTAGCCAGCTGGACGAAGGTTACCTCGTGTGGGTCCAGCGCACCGGTCTCGAGGAGCTCCTCGAAGGCGGTGAGGCGCTGCAGGATCCCCTTCGTGTAATCCAGGCGGTCCACACCCAAAATGACGTGCTTGGGGTTCCCCAACTCAGCACGCAGCTGGGCGACGTCCCCCGCATCGCCACCGTCAGCGAATTCACCCGCCGCAATGGAAATGGGGAAAGCGCCTACCCCGACAGAATGCCCGCTACCGGTCACGATGCGAGCGGTGACCGCGCGGGTGCTGACCTCCCCTTCTACGTCCAGCCCTTGGGTGCGGGCCAGCTCCAAGAAATTGCGGGCGTTGGATTCGAGGTGGAAGCCGATCAGGTTGGCGTCGAGAAGCCCCCGCACCAACTCCTCACGCCACGGCAACTGGCGGAAGAGATCCGGGGACGGGAAGGGAATGTGCAGGAAGAATCCAATGGTGAGGTCGGGGCGTAGCTGGCGCAGGATGCCGGGGACGAGCTGGAGCTGATAGTCCTGCACCCACACCGTGGCATTCTCTGCGGCGACGGCTGCTACCTCGTTGGCAAAACGCAGGTTGACCTCGCGGTAGGCATCCCACCAGTCGCGGTTGTAGACGGGGGTGACGATGAGGTCGTGGTAGAGCGGCCACAGGGTGGCGTTGGAAAAGCCCTCATAGAAGGCCTCAAAATCCTCCTGTGTCAGGCGCACCGGGTGAAGGAGGACACCGTTATCCGTGGTGAAGGGCTCGGGAGCTTCGTCGGCTACGCCCGGCCACCCCACCCAGCAGCCCTGGTGTTCTTCCAAGACCGGGGAGAGCGCGGTGACGAGGCCGCCGGGGGAGGCCTTCCACTCGCGGGTGCCATCGGCGGCGGTCTCGAGGTCCACTGGCAGGCGATTGGCTACGACGACGAAGCTATTGGTGCGCCCGGACATAGCTAGGCCTTCTTTGCGGCCTTTTTAGTTGCCTTCTTCGTGGCCTTCTTAGTTGTCTTCTTGGTGGCTTTCTTCGTGGCCTTCTTAGTCGTCTTCTTCGTGGATTTCTTAGAAGCCTTCTTCGTGGCCTTCTTGCTGCTCTTCTTGGGGGCAGCATCGGCTTGCTCGGCCAGCACCTTGCGGTGGACCAAGCCTTCTGGCTCGACGCCCAGCATCGACATGAGGGTCACGCCGTCGAGGAAATCCTCCGCATAGGTGGCGACAACGCGGCGCGCGGAGCGGGCGGTCTCCTCCTCTACTGCGTGAGTCTGGTCAGCCGCGGGCTGGGTATCTGTGACCTTTGGTGGCACGGAGTCCTCCTGGGATGAAGTATGAAAGCTTTCAGACCGGCTATTCTACGCTATTGCGACTTCGTTGGGGCGCTCGGGTCATCTTTGCCGGGCACCGTGTAGGTGGGGCGCTGCGCCGGAAATTGCGTGGTAACGGGCCACATGTCCGTGATGGCATCGCCCTGCTGGAAGCGCGCCTGCTGTGCGGGTGTCGGTGGTTTGGGCCCATATTGCGGCGGCGGGGCCGGCAGATTGTGGCGCGGGGCGAAGGGAGACAGGGGCACGCGCGGGATACGGGCGCGCTGCGCCAGGCGGGTGGCGCGCGCGAAGGAGAACGTGCCCAGGCGCTTGAAGGCGGTGTAGGGGCGGAAGTACTGCGGGCGGCGCAGGCGGCGGGCGACTCGCTCGCCGAAGACCACGCCGGCGGCAAGTGCACCGGCGATGGCGAGGGCGCTGGCCAGGTTGGTCAGGCCGGTGATGAGCTGCTCGTTGAGCATGGCGTACATGCCGCGGTACAACGTCAGGCCTGGAAGCATGGGCGTATAGCCCACGATCATGGTGATGAGTGGCGGCATCATGTAGCGACGGGAGAGCAGGCCGCCGGCCAAGCCCACCGCTGCGGCAGAAATGCCCGAGGCAATGACGGCCCCGACGCCCAAGAAGACGACGAGGAAGTAGTAGAACACCATACCGGCGGCGGCCGTGAGACCGGAGATGGTGACCTCGGACCAGGAGGCTCCCAGCGCCAGTGCGAAGGCGGCGGAGCCGATGCCGCCGCACAGTACGAGCAGTGGGATTTGGTGATAGACGGGCGGGGCGAGCGTGGCTAGTGGGGGAAGGCTAAAGCCCAACCACGACGCCACCTGGATACCCAGGCCCACGCCGGCGATGATGGCGCCGGTGGACATGAGAGCCTCAAAGAACTTCGCGGACGAGGTCACGGGTGCGCGGGTGATGCCGTCCACGAGGCACTGTACGAGCGTTAGTCCCGCCACCAGCACGACGATGCCGGAACCGATGATTTGGGAGGGCAGCATCTGGATGCCAAATCGCGCGAAAACGTTGTAGAGGATGGCCGCGGGAATGACGGCAAGCAGGCCGCCGACAAGGTTCTGATAGAACGGCGGCAGCCGGTAGCCGGCGAGGAACATATTCGTGCCCATGATGAGTGCCGAAATGAGGAAGGTGACAACACCGACGAGAAGGTCACCGCCCAGCATCACGGCGATGAATCCACCCATGGCACCCCACGCGCTGACGATGGTGGTCTTGGAATAGGGGTTCTTCATCGCATCGATGTCATCCAAGATCTTCTCCGCCATTGCCGGTGGCGTAGCACCGGAATGGATGGAACGGATGAGCCTGTCAACGGCGGATAGTTTGGTGAAATCCACGGCGATGCTCGGCGCCACGCGGAAGACGTGGAGGTTGTGCCGATCCGGCCCTGTGCCGATGGCGGTGTGGATAGTGATGGTATTCATCAGGATCGACACGTGGCAGTAGTGCAGGCCATAGGAGGAAGCGACGAGGTGAATCTGTGCCTGCACGTCGGTATTGGCTGAGCCCGCTGCGATCAGGATTTCGCCGACGCGCGCGGCGATCTCCATGACGCCGGTGACCTGGGCCGGATCGGTGAGATCAACAGGGGCGAGCGGGGAGGGCGGCGGTGCGGCCTTAGCGGCGTCAATGGTGGCGACCGGAGCCGACCGGTGCAGCAGGCGCTGGCGCAAGGAAGAAAGAACAGACACGGAAAAGAAAGACCTCAACAACACTTCTGGGTTCGGTAAGTCAGCACTTTAGTAACTGCCGCGGATTTATGCACCTGCCAGTGCTTTTCGGGCCCCTGACGGCCGCTTTTTCGCAGTGCAACCACCCTGGCTTTCCGTCCATGGGGTGGGCTCAGGTACGATTCCCCATAGCGGATGAGCCGCGGTGCTGGAGTGGCGCAATCGGTAGCGCAACGGTCTTGTAAACCGTAGGTTGCGAGTTCAAGTCTCGTCTCCAGCTCAAAAGGGC